>CBFGVM010000031.1:0-18199 GCA_965652015.1 uncultured Alphaproteobacteria bacterium | reverse complement strand
GTCATTCATCTTGGCGGCGCGCTCGAGCAACCGCGAGTGCAGATAGAACACGTCGCCGGGATAGGCCTCGCGGCCGGGCGGCCGGCGCAACAAAAGCGACATCTGGCGATACGAGACGGCCTGTTTCGAGAGGTCGTCGTAGACGATCACCGCGTGCATGCCGCCATCGCGGAAATATTCGCCCATGGTGCAGCCGGAAAACGGCGCGAGGAACTGCATGGGCGCCGGATCGGAGGCGGTCGCCGCGACGATGATCGAATAGTCGAGCGCGCCGTTCTCCTCCAGCACCTTGGCGAACTGGACCACGGTCGAGCGCTTTTGGCCGACGGCCACATAGACACAATAAAGCTTGATCTTCTCGTCGCCGGTTGCGTTGAGCGCCTTCTGATTGAGGATGGTGTCGAGTGCAATCGCAGTCTTTCCGGTCTGGCGATCACCGATGATCAGCTCGCGCTGACCGCGGCCGATGGGAATGAGCGCATCGATCGCCTTGAGCCCGGTGGCCATCGGCTCATGTACGGATTTGCGTGGGATGATGCCCGGCGCCTTGACGTCGACGCGTCTGCGCTCCTTGGCCTCGATTGGACCCTTACCGTCGATCGGATTGCCGAGCGCGTCCACTACGCGACCGAGCAAGCCTTTGCCGACCGGAACGTCGACGATGGCGCGCGTGCGCTTGACGGTCTGCCCTTCCTTGATCTCTCGGTCCTCGCCGAAGATCACGATGCCGACATTGTCGATCTCGAGGTTGAGCGCCATCCCGCGGACGCCGTTCTCGAACTCGACCATCTCGCCGGCCTGCACGTTGTCGAGCCCGTAGACCCGCGCGATGCCGTCACCGACCGAGAGCACCTGGCCGACCTCGGAGACCTCCGCCTCCTGGCCGAAGTTCTTGATCTGCTCTTTCAGAATTGCCGAAATTTCGGCGGGGCGGATGTCCATCAGCGAGCCTCTTTCATCGCGACCTTGATCGCATTGAGCTTGGTGCGCAGCGAGCTGTCGACCATGCGCGACCCCAGCTTGACCACGAGGCCGCCAATGATCGAAGGCTCGACCTTAACCTTCATCTGCACATCCTTCTTGGTCACGGCGGCGAGCGCATCCTTGATCGCGGCAAGATGCGCCTCGCTCGGTTGCTCCGCGACCGTCACTTCGGCGGTCACTTCACCCTTGTGCTTGGCGACCAGCGCCCGGTAGCCGCGCGCCATGTCCAGTGCCGCGAAAAGTCGCCGGTTGGTGCCGAGCAGTTTCAGGACGTTGGCAGCGAGGCCATCGATGCCTGCCCGGTCAAGCACGCCCGATAGCGCGCGCGTCTGCTCTTCGGCGGAGAACACCGGACTCCTCAGCAGACGGGCCAAATCGGCGACCTCGGTGACGAGCGCTTCGAAGCGGTCGAGATCCACCTTGGTCCGGTCGATGGCGTTCTGCTCGCGCGCGAGCTCGAACAGTGCGGTCGCGTAGCGTCCCGCCATGCCGGATACGATTGCGTCTTCGCCTGCCACGTGAGTGCTCTTTCGGCAATTCCAAGGGCTCGGCACCGTCGCCGACGGTGGGCTCCAAGCCCTTGGTATTCATGGGACTTCGCATCTTCGCGGAGAGCGCCGGCGCGCCCCCGAAAGCGCCGCGAAAATCGCGCGGTTGCGTAACACACCGTCAACTGCGGTGCAACATGACGAAATGTCCGTCAGACCGATGTTTTTGCCGACCCATAGCCCTTGCGCGAGCAGAGAGCGCCGGTGCTACACAAGCTTGCTCTCCTCTGGGCCCGCCGGAACCCGCAACGTGCTACCCGCCTCTCCACAGCAATCCGCCGACCGCTCGGCCCGCTTGATGCTGGTCGCGGTGAGCCTGGCTTGGGGCTTGAGCTGGCCGGCGCTGAAGATTGCCCTCAACGAGATTCCGCCGTTCAGCATGCGGGTGGGTACCTCCGGACTTGCGACGGCTGCGCTGTTTGCGCTCGCATTCATGCAGCGTCGCAATATCCGAGTTCACAGCGGCCTCGGGTGGGTCCATCTCCTCGTCGCGGGCTGCCTCAACATCGCGTGCTTCACGCTCTTTTCCGCTTTCGCGCAACTCGCGACCGCAACGTCGCGAGTGGCGGTTCTCACCTATACGATGCCGATCTGGGCCGCATTGTTTGCGTATCCCATTCTCGGCGAGAGGTTGAACGTCGCGCGCGGCATTTCGCTCCTGCTTTGCATCATTGGACTGACGATACTGGCCTATCCGCTGATCGGATCGAGCGACTTGATCGGCCTTGTGCTTGCCCTGGCGACGGCGGTGAGCTGGGCGGCCGGTACGGTTTATTTGAAATGGGCGCAGATCGACGCCGATCCGATGGCAGTCGTAGTGTGGCAACTCGTCGTCGGACTTTTCGTCACCGTCGCGGGGGCATTCATGGTCGAAGGCTCGCTGCATCTGTGGCCCGTGCATCCGCGCGCGCTTTGGGCGCTGGCGTTTTCCGGTCTCGTCGGTTCTGCCTTCGCCTATCTGCTTTGGTTCGAGATCGTTCGCAGGCTGCCGGCGACGGCCGCATCGCTCGGCGTGCTGAGCGTACCGGTCGTGGGCATCGTGGGCTCGGTGCTGGTCCTGGGCGAGCGGCCGACCGTTGCCGACATCGTCGGGTCAGTCCTCATCCTGGCTGCCGCCACCGGCGTGCGGTCATCGCAGCCCGCTCCGATCGAGCAGTAATTCACCTTTTCTGCCCTTCGCGATCTGTCAATGCCGTGGATCTGCCGGCCTGTTCGAGGTCGGCGGGCCGGACCTACGCCGCTCAATGCGCGTGCGCACGCTTGGCCCGCCGACGCACGATCATCGCACCGCGATCGGCGCAACGGTCGAGCCGCTGCCGCCCTGGATTTTCAGCGGCTCCATGATGAAGGCAAACTCGTAGACGCCCTTGGCCGCGAGTTCGTCGAGCTTGAGATTTTCGAGTAGATGCACCCCATTCACCACCAACGCGATCTGATGGACCGGCAACGAAACTTGGCGATCAGGGTTGGGCGCGACCTCGACCGGCCAGTTGTCGGAGCCGAGCAGCAGGGGATCTTTGGAAATCAGCCATTCGGCGGCCTTAACACCAATCCCCGGACATGACTTGACGTAGCGGGCATTATCCTTCCCCCACAACTTGCCCCAGCCCGTGTTGATGATAACGGCGTCGCCCGGCTGCAGTGTTATGTTCTGCTTCTTCAGCGCGCCCTCGAGATCCTCGACCGTGATCTCATAAGTGTCGCCGAGCATCTCGACTCCCTTGTAACCGGCGACGTCGATGAGCACGCCGCGCGTGAACAGGGCGCCGACATTGTGAATCCCAAGCTTCGTAAAGCCGGAACGGGTCGCGTTCTCGGCGACCTTGAAGCAGTTGTACCAGCTGTTCTCGTGAGTCTGGTGGGCAAAGCCGTCAAACTGAGTGCCGACTTGCCCGATCTCGGAAATGACGATCTCCTCGTTGCTACCACGCCGGTTGGAGAACTCGTTCATAAATGTGCGTTTGATGTGCACGTCGAAGCGCCGCGTGCCGAAGAACGGCATACTTGTATTGAGCACGTGCCCGAGCTCGATGACCTCGCCGGTTTTGATCAGCTTGACCGCGTTGAGCACCGTCTGCGGCTTCATATGGTTGGCGGAGCCGCGCTCGTCGCCCGCACCCCATTTTGACGGACAGCGCTGATTCTCGGACGGCGGCGTCCAGCTTGGAGTTTGCGCGAGGGCTGTGCCGCTTGCCGCAAGCATTGCCGCCAACGCGCCCGCAAATGGGGTCCATTGCATGAGTTTCCTCCCGTGTGCTTATTGTTTCGGATGTCATCCGCCGGATCAGAATGCGCGCAAGTAGTGTCGCTTTCAAGCAGCAAGGCGTATGCAAGAGCGACGAACGATATGAGTGTGCGGTGCAGTTCGCCCGCGAGCTTGCGCTAAAGAAAACTCTGCGGGTCGACGTCCACCTCGAGCCTGATGTTGCCCTTGCGCTTGGGAGCGGCGGCGAGCCATCGCCGCAGATAGGCCGAAAGATCGAAGCTGCGCGGAGCTTTCACCAGCAGCCGGAAACGATGGCGGCCGCGCACGAGCGCGAGCGGTGCCTCGGCCGGTCCGAGCACGCGCACCTCGTCCGCCCGCGGCGCGGCCGCGACGAGCCGGCGCGCAAAGGATTCGGCTGCCGTGCGTTCCCCTGCCGATATGAGCAGGCTCGCAAGCCGCGCGAACGGCGGGTAATGCGTCTTTTCACGCAGCTCAATCTCACTCGTATAGAACGCGTCGCGGTCGGCTGCCACCAGTGCCCGCAATACCGGATGCTCGGGCTGGTGCGTCTGCAGATAACCGATGCCGTGCCCCTCCTCGCGCCCGGCGCGGCCGATCACCTGATGCAGCAATTGAAACGTGCGCTCGGCCGCGCGCGGGTCCCCGTTCGCGAGTCCCAGGTCGGCGTCGATCACGCCGACCAGGTTAAGCTTGGGGAAGTGATGCCCCTTGGCGACGAGCTGCGTTCCGATGATGATGTCGAAACGGCCTTTCGCAACGTCGTCGAGTTCCTCGCGCAGCCGATCAACCGATTCGATGAGATCGCTCGACAGCACCAGGATGCGGCTGCCCGGAAATAGCTCGGCCGCCTCCTGCTCCAGCCGCTCAACGCCGGGGCCGACCGCGACGAACGAATCGGGCGCCTGACAGTGCGGGCACTGCGCCGGAAGCGGCATTGAGAACCCGCAGTGGTGGCAGACGAGCCGGCGCCGGAAACGGTGGTCGACCAGCCAGGCGTCGCAATTCGGACAGGCGAGGCGAAATCCGCATCGACGGCAGAGCGTGAGCGGCGCATAGCCCCGGCGATTGAGAAAGAGGAGCGCCTGCTCGCCGCGTTCGAGCGCGGTGCTCACGGCTTGAGCCAGACGCGGCGCGATGAAGCGGCCGCGCGGCGGGCCTTCGGCGCGCAGATCGATGGCTTCGATCACGGGAAGATGCTGGCGGGCGAAGCGCTCCGGAAGATGTACGCGGCCGTATCGGCCGCGCCGCGCGTTGACCTCGGTCTCGACCGAGGGCGTCGCCGACACGAGCACGATGGGGATATTCGCCTCTCGCGCGCGCACGACCGCCATGTCGCGCGCGTGGTAGCGCACGCCATCCTCTTGCTTGTAGGCGGGATCGTGCTCCTCATCGACGACGATCAGTGCGAGATCGGCATAGGGCAGAAACAGCGCGGAGCGCGCGCCGACGATCACGCTGACGCTGCCGGTCGCTACCGCGTGCCACGTGCGCGCGCGCAAGCGCGGAGACAGCTGCGAGTGCCACTCGGCCGGTCGCACGCCGAAGCGCTGCGCGAAGCGGTCGAGGAACTGGCTGGTCAGGGCGATCTCGGGGACCAGCACCAGCGCCTGTTTTCCGCGACGAATGATTTCGCCGACCGCCTCGAAATAGACTTGCGTCTTGCCCGCACCGGTCACGCCGTCGAGCAGCGTGACGCCATAGCCACCGCTAGCCGCCTTGGCGCGCAGTGCATCTGCCGCCTCGCCTTGCGCCGGCGTGAACTCGGGCAGCGAGAAATCCGGATCAGGCGCGCGCGCTACCGGATCGGGCGGCAGCACCAGGGTTTCCAGCGCTCCTTCGTCGATGAGCCCATCGACGACCCCGGGCGAAACGCCCGCCTCCTCGGCGACCTCACGCTTGCCGCGCGCAAGCCCGTCGGCAAGGACTGCGAGCACGCGCTCGCGCGCCGCGGTCATACGCTTGGGCGCGGCGCCGGCAAGCCGAACGCCGATGCGCTCGCGCGCCGGACCGAGATGTTCGCCCATCCGCAGCGCCATGCGCAGCACAGTGCCGCGGGGACTCAGGGTGTAAGCCGACACCCAATCGATGAACTTGCGCAGCTCAGGCTTGAGTGGTGGCAGGTCGAGCTTCGCCTCGACATCGCGCATGCGATTGTCGAGCCGGGGATTGGGGCTGCTATTGTCCGCCCAGGCCACCCCGGTCGCCAGACGCGCACCCAGCGGCACCGTCACCAGGTCGCCGGGGGCGAGTTCGAGCCCTTCCGGCACTCGATAGGAGTAGGCCTGGTCGAGGGCCACCGGAACGAGGACATCGACGACGCGTTTGGCCATGACCGCCGGCCGACTCCGGGCGCTTAATGAAGAGTGAAGGAAGGGGTGCGATATCTTCTTTCATGTCAAGTGCAACGCCCGAGCCGGATCTCACCTTTGCCGCCAGCGAGGTCGCCCGCGAACTTGCGCGCTGGCTGGCGCATCTATTTGCCGAACGGCGGCTGTCACCGAAGACGGTGGAAGCATATGAGCGCGATGTTCGCCAGTTCCTCGCCTTTCTCTGCGGACATCTCGGCCACCGGATAACGCTGTCGGCACTCTCGCGTCTTAAGCCGCTCGACGTGCGCGCGTTCATGGCGTCACGGCGAGGCGAGGGCGTCAGTAGTCGCTCACTGATGCGCACGCTCGCGGGCGCGCGCTCCTTCGCTCGCTTTCTTGAACGGAACGGCAAGGGCAAGGTGGGCGCGCTGTCCGCCGTACGCGCGCCGAAAGTCGCGAAGCCGCTGCCGAAGCCGCTCGCGATCGGCGCCGCCAAGCGCATTGCCGAGACCGACTTGCGCGCCGGCGAGGAACGCGAGCCCTGGATTTTCGCGCGCGACGCCGCAGTGCTGGGCTTGCTCTATGGCTCGGGCCTGCGTCTCAGCGAGGCGCTGGCGCTCAAGCGCCACGACATTCCCGCGCCCGGCGGGGTCATCACGGTCACCGGCAAAGGTAACAAGCGGCGCATGGTGCCGGTGCTGGAACAGGTCACGAGTCTCATCACCGAATATATCGCTATTTGCCCCTATGATCTTCCTGCCGAAGGGCCGTTGTTTGTCGGCGCCAGAGGTGGCCCGCTATCCCCGCGCGTCGTCCAGCTTGCGATGGCCCGCCTGCGTGGTGCACTCGGGCTGCCGGAAACCGCGACTCCGCATGCGCTGCGCCACTCGTTCGCGACGCATCTATTGGCCCGCGGTGGCGATCTGCGCGCGATCCAGGAGCTGCTCGGCCACGCCTCACTATCGACAACCCAGATGTACACGGCGGTCGATACCGAGCGGCTGATGGAAGTCTACCGCAACGCCCATCCTCGCGCATAACCAAAGTCCCCTTGCGCAAGCCGGCAAGTTCGATACATCGTCCGCCCAACGACGCTCGGAGGGTGACATGAGTCACGGCGTGCACGCGGTCCAGCATGAAGTCGAACACCAGATCAAACATGAGGAGCACGCACACGGCGGCGGCCATGGAAAATCCGTTGGGGAAAGCAGGAACAAGAAGATCGCGCTGCTGATCTCGGTGATCGCCCTCTTCCTCGCGCTCGCGGAAATGTTCGGCAAGAGCGCGCAGACCGAGGGCATTTCGTCCAATATCAAAGCTTCTGACACCTGGAATTTCTTCCAGGCCAAGACCATCCGCCAGACCACGCTTCGCACGGCCGCTCAGGCCTTGACCCTCGAAGCCGCCACTGTGTCCGATGAAGCGAAGAAGGCAGCGCTGCTCAAGCAGGCCGACGACTGGATGAAAACCGTGGCGCGCTACGAGTCCGATCCGGCGGAGAAGGACGGTCGCAAGGAGTTGCGGGCCCTCGCGGAAGCATACGAGCACGAACGCGACACCCACTTGGCGCGCTATCATCATTACGAATTTGCATCGGCCGCCTATCAGATCGGTATCGTGCTGGCGTCGGCGGCAGTCATTACCGGAATGATGGCGCTGGTCTATGGGGCCATAGGGCTCAGTGTAATCGGTCTAGCCTTCATGGCGCTTGGGTTCTTCAACCCGCACTTCCTGCATTCGCTGCACCTGATATAACGGCGCGCTGCGGCTGCTGGGGAATTGCGCGGACCCCGGGGGCCGTTTCATTTCTCACATGTGAATGGCGCGCTTCTCGACCGCCAGTGCCGCCTCCTTCACCGCCTCGGTGAATGTCGGATGGGCGTGGCAGGTACGGGCGATATCCTCGGACGCGGCGCCGAACTCCATGGCGACCGCCGCCTCGGCGATCATATTGCCGGCGTCCGCGCCCACGATGTGTACGCCGAGCACGCGATCGGTCTTGGCATCGGCGAGGATTTTCACGAAGCCATCGGTCTGCAGATTCGCCTTGGCGCGGCCATTGGCAGTGAAGGGAAACTTTCCGACATTGTAAGCGATGCCGGCTTCTTTCAGTTCCTCCTCGGTCTTTCCGACCGAAGCGATTTCGGGATAGGTGTAGACGACGTTCGGAATGACGTCGTAATTCACCTGGCCGGCTTTTCCGGCAATGATTTCCGCAAGCGCCACGCCCTCATCCATCGCCTTGTGCGCCAGCATCGGACCCGCGATCACGTCACCGATGGCATAGATCCCCGGCACGCTCGTCGCGAAGCGCGCATCGACAATGATGCGGCGCTTGTTGTCCATCTTCACCCCGGAGGCTTCAAGCCCAAGCCCTTCCGTAAATGGCACGCGGCCGATCGACACCAGGACCACGTCGACGTCGACCGACTCTGCCGTGCCGCCCCCCGCTGGCTCGATGGTGACCTTGTACTTCTTTCCTTCTCTCGCGATGCCCGTAACTTTGGACGACAGCTTGAACGTTATGCCCTGCCTTTCGAAGATGCGCTGCACCTGGCGGCACATCTCGTTGTCCATTCCGGGCAAGATCCGATCGAGCAACTCGACCACGATCACCTTGGAGCCGAGCCGGCGCCACACCGAGCCGAGCTCGAGCCCGATGACCCCAGCGCCGATGACCAGCATTCGCTCCGGCACCTCGTCGAGCACCAGTGCTCCGGTCGAGGAGACGATGCGCTTTTCGTCGATGTCGATGCCGGGCAAGCGCGCCACGTCGGAGCCGGTGGCAATAACGATCGCCTTACCCTCGATGGTCTGCGTTTTGCCGTCGGCAGCTTTGACCTCGACCCTCCCCGGTGCAGCGATGCGACCGGTCCCCTGGAAGGTATCGATCTTGTTTTTCTTGAATAGAAAGGCGACGCCCTTGACGTTGCCGTCAACGCCCGCGTCCTTGAATTTCATCATGGCTGCAAGATCGAGCTTCGGCTGGCCGACCTTGATGCCCATCTTGTCGAGCAGGTCGGCGGCCTCTTCATAGCGCTCCGAGGCATGCAGCAGCGCCTTTGAGGGAATGCACCCGACGTTGAGGCAGGTGCCGCCGAAGGTGTCATCCTTCTCGATCACCGCCACTTTCATGCCGAGCTGCGCTGCGCGGATCGCGCACACATAGCCGCCGGGCCCGGAGCCGATGACAATGAGGTCGTAGGGCATGATGCGTCACATCTTCCTTGTCGCGCCTAGGCGGGGCACCGCGAAGCAGGCTCGTCCCGGGCTGCGGCGTTTAAGGTCGCAGACCCCGGCAGCAGAGACCCTTCCCGATGGCTCCAGTTTGGCGAGCAGACGGATTGCCGACACGAGCCGGCAATGAAGGCATTTACAGATCCACCACCAGCCGCCTCGGATCCTCCAGAATCTCTTTCACCCGCACCAGGAATGTCACCGCCTCGCGGCCGTCGACGAGGCGGTGATCATATGAGAGCGCCAGATACATCATCGGGCGGATCTCGATCTTCCCGGCAACGACCACCGGCCGGTCCTCGATCTTGTGCATGCCCAGGATGCCCGACTGCGGCGCATTCAGAATCGGCGTCGACATCAACGAGCCGTAGACGCCGCCATTCGAGATCGTGAAGGTGCCGCCCTGCATCTCTTCGATCTTGAGCGTGCCGTCGCGCGCGCGTCGACCGAGGTCGGCAATCTCTTTCTCGATCTGCGCGAGCGATTTCTGGTCGCACTCGCGCACCACTGGAACGACCAGGCCCTTCTCGGTCCCGACCGCCACGCCGATGTGATAGTAGTTCTTGTAAACGATATCGCCGCCGTCGATTTCGGCGTTGACCGCAGGAATTTCTTTCAGCGCCTGCACGCAGGCGCGCACGAAAAAGCCCATGAAGCCGAGCTTCACCCCGTGCGTGCGCTCGAATAGGTCCTTGTACTGGCTGCGCAGGTTCATCACCGCGCTCATATCGACCTCATTGAAAGTCGTGAGCATGGCCGCGGTGTTCTGCGCCTCCTTGAGGCGACGGGCGATGGTCGCGCGCAGCCGCGTCATCTTGATGCGCTCTTCACGCGCCGCATCGTCCGCCGGCGACGGCGCGCGCGCCTGTACGGCAGCGGCCGGCTGAGCAACGGGAGTAGGGGCCGACGCGGCGCGCTCGATTGCCGCCATCATGTCGCCCTTGGTGACGCGGCCGTCCTTGCCCGAGCCGGGAACAGTGGAGACGTCGATACTGGACTCGGCGGCCATCCGGCGCACGGAAGGCGCGATCGGCGCGACGTCTGCCGGCTTCGCGGCGGGTTGCGGGCGCGGACGCGGCTCCTCCGTCGCGGCATTGATGGGCGCAGTCGTGTCGGTCTTTTGATCGGGCTGACCCGTCGGCGCAGGCGATGCCTTGCCGGGTGCGGCTGCGCCTTCTTTAATCTGACCGAGAAGCGCCCCGACCGCGACTGTCTCGCCGTCCTTAGCGGCGATATCGGCGAGCACGCCGGCGGCAGGGGCTGGAACCTCGATCGTCACCTTGTCGGTCTCGAGCTCGACCAGCGGCTCATCCACCGCAACCGCATCGCCCGGTTTCTTGAACCATTTGCCAATGGTCGCCTCCGTCACCGATTCGCCGAGCGCAGGCACGCGGATATCAGCCATGGTCTTTGTCACCTTCCGTCACTTGGCATGCCCCGGCGATCGGCGGCGGATCGCCCGGCAACTCGGCTGCTAGGCTAGCGCCTCGTCAAGCAGGGCCTTGAGCTGTTTGAGGTGGCGCGACATCTGCCCGATCGCCGTTGCCGCCGAGGCGGCACGGCCTGCGTAAATCGGCTGTTTGTTCTTGGCCCCGATTTGGCCGAGCACCCATTCGAGATACGGCTCCATGAAAGAGTAGGCGCCCATGTTGCGCGGCTCCTCCTGGCACCACATGAATTCTGCGTTCTTGAAGCGACCCAACTCGTTCACCAGCGCTTTCAGCGGAACCGGATAGAGCTGCTCGACCCGCAGCAGATAAATGTCGTTGATGCCGCGTTTCTCCCGCTCCTCATGGAGGTCGTAATAGACTTTGCCCGAGCACATCACCACCCGCCGAATTTCATCGTCGGCGGTAAGCTTGATCTTCTCGTCCGGGAGCATCTGCGCTTCGTCCCACAGCAGACGATGGAAGGTCGTGTCAGGCCCCATCTCGGTAAGTCGCGACACCGCGCGCCGGTGGCGCAGCAGCGACTTCGGGGTCATCAGGATGAGCGGCTTGCGGATGTCGCGTTTGAGCTGTCGGCGCAGGATGTGGAAGTAGTTGGCCGGGGTCGTGCAGTTGGCAACCTGCATATTGTCCTCCGCGCACATTTGCAGGAAGCGCTCGAGCCTTGCCGAGGAATGTTCCGGCCCTTGCCCTTCGTAGCCGTGCGGCAACAAGCAGACGAGGCCGGACATGCGTAGCCACTTGCGTTCGCCCGATGAGACGAACTGATCAAAAACCACCTGCGCGCCGTTGGCGAAATCGCCGAATTGCGCCTCCCACAGCGTGAGCGCGTCCGGCTCGGCGAGCGAATAGCCGTATTCGAACCCGACCACCGCTTCCTCCGAGAGCATCGAATTGATGACCTCGAAACGGGCTTGCCGTTCGCCCAGATGGTTGAACGGAATATAGCGATCCTCATTTTCCTGATCGACCAAGACCGAATGGCGCTGTGAGAAGGTGCCCCGCTCGGTGTCCTGGCCGGAGATGCGCACCGGATGGCCTTCGAGCAGCAGTGAGCAGAACGCAAGGGCCTCGGCCGTCGCCCAATCGATACCTTCGCCGGCTTCGATCGCTTTGCGACGGTTTTCCAGGAAGCGGTGGATGGTCCGGTGCGCGTGGAAACCTTCCGGTATCGCCGTGATACTGTCTCCGATCTTCCTGAGCATCGCGAGCGGGGCGCCGGTGTGGCCGCGGCGCGGATCATCCGCATCGCGCGCCGCCTTGATGTCGGCCCAACGGCCGTCGAGCCAATCGGCGCTGTTCGGTTTGTAACCCTGGCTGGCTTCGAGTTCGGCATCGAGCTTGGTGCGCCAATCGACGCGCATCTTCTCGATCTCGCCCTCGGTGACGACGTTCTCGCCGACCAGCTTCTTGGCATAGATCTCGGCAATCGGAGGATGCTTGCGGATCGCCTTGTACATCAGCGGCTGAGTGAATGACGGCTCGTCGCCCTCGTTGTGCCCGAACCGCCGGTAGCAGAACATATCCACGACCACGGGGCGCTGGAATTTCTGCCGGAACTCGGTCGCGACCTTGGCCGCAAACACCACCGCTTCCGGATCGTCCCCGTTCACGTGAAAGATCGGAGCCTCGATCATCTTGGCGACATCGGACGGATAGGGCGAGGAACGCGAATACCGGGGATAGGTCGTAAACCCGATCTGATTGTTGACGATGAAATGCACCGAACCGCCGGTGCGGTGTCCGCGTAGCCCCGACAGGCCGAAGCACTCGGCAACAACTCCCTGCCCGGCAAAGGCGGCGTCCCCGGAAATGAGCAGCGGCATGACCATGGTGCGGTCTTCGCGGGTCGCGCCGAGCTGATCCTGCTTCGCGCGCACCTTACCGAGCACAACCGGATTGACGATTTCGAGATGGGACGGATTGGCGGTGAGCGAGAGATGCACGCGGTTGCCGTCGAACTCGCGATCGGAAGAGGCGCCGAGATGGTATTTCACGTCGCCTGAGCCCTCGACCTCGTTCGGTGTCGACGAGCCTCCCTTGAACTCGTGGAAGATGGCGCGATGCGGCTTGCCCATCACCTGCGCCAACACGTTGAGCCGGCCGCGGTGAGCCATGCCGATGACGATCTCTTTCACTCCAAGCGCGCCGCCGCGCTTGATGATCTGCTCGAGCGCAGGGATCATCGATTCGGCGCCATCGAGACCGAAACGCTTGGTGCCGGTGAACTTCAGATCGCAGAATTTCTCAAAGCCTTCGGCCTCGATCAGCTTGTTCAGGATCGCGCGCTTGCCTTCGGGCGTGAAGGTGATCTCCTTGTCCGGCCCTTCGATGCGCGCCTGGATCCAACCCTTCTGCTCGGGATCCGAGATGTGCATGAACTCGACCCCGAGCGTCTGACAGTAGGTGCGGCGAAGGATGGCGAGAATTTCCCGCAGCGTGCCGAATTCGAGGCCGAGCACGCGGTCGAGAAAGATCTTGCGGTCGTAGTCCGTTTCCGTGAAGCCGTAGGAACGAGGATCGAGATCCTCCTCATTGCGATGGGGCTCGAGGCCGAGCGGGTCGAGGTTGGCGTAGAAGTGCCCGCGCGCGCGGTAGGCGCGGATCAGCATGAGGGCGCGGACCGAGTCGCGCGTTGTCTGCTGGACCTCGGCGGCGGAGAATTCGACGCCAGCGGCCTGCGCCCGCGCCTTGACCTTGTCGCCGAGCGAGCGCTCCACCGCTTGCCAATCGCCATCGAGTGCTGAGACGAGCTCGCTGCGCGCAGGTTGCGGCCAGTACGGCCGCCGCCATGACGGCCCTCGCGCGTCCGCAATGACGTCGGCACGCTCGTCCTTCAGGCTCTCAAAGAACATCCGCCATTCGGCATCGACCGCGGCGGGATCCGTCTCATAGCGGGCATAGAGATTCTCGATGTAGTCGGCATTGCCGCCATAGAGAAAAGACGTGCGGGCGAAGGCGGCGTTGGCGTCCTGACGAGACATGCGCAGGTCCTTGTGACTGGAAGCTTGGCGGATGGCAGATCGCGCCCGGAGGGCCCGTCCGCCAAGCCTAGCATTAATTTATGTCGTGCCGGCGCTGGAGCAATCGGAAACTGTGAACTTAAATTCAGTTGTTGAGAGAGAAAGGCGCAGGGGTTGGGCGCTCCGCTCGAGACGAAAAAAGGGCCGCTTACGAGTGCAAGCGGCCCTTCGACGAGAAAGAGCGGGTTCGCGATCAGTATCCGCCGCCTATTTTGTAGTTCAGACCGACGCGCACGATGTTGTCCGTGAACCGCCAGGTCTCCTGGGCGGTGATCCCCACGCCAGGGGCGATGTCCGTGTCCTCGGTCTTACCAAGGTCCATATAGAGGTATTCGAGCTTGACGCTCCAGCCACCGCCCAGGGCGCCCTCGATGCCGCCACCCGCGGTCCATCCGGCCTTGACGTCCTTGAAGGTCGTGGTCGCCGATCCGAGCCCCGCCACGGTGATCGTTGCGCTGTTCTTGACCTGACCATAAGCGACGCCACCGGTGCCGTATACCAGCACGTTCGGGGTCGCCAGGAAGCCCAGGCGCCCCCGCGTCGTCCCGAACCACTCGAGCTTGCGATCGGTGGTGACGGTCGTGAGCGGAAAGACGCTCAAAGTCGAGCCGCCCGTCTGGCCGGACGCCTGGATGTCGGTTTCTAGTCCCCACACCCAAGCGCCAAATTGATAGTTGTATCCCGTTTGGACGCCGCCGATGACGCCGTCGACCTTCTCCGAATTGGATATCGTGCCGACGCCAAGGAAGCTCGCGTCGTACTTGGAGTGTCCCCAGCTGTACCCGATGTTCCCGCCCCAATACATGCCGGTCCAACTGTAGACCGGCGCCGGAGGCGGCGTGTACATCGGCCGCACCGACATGTCCGCAGCCCCCGCGGAAGTCGCCGCAAGCACAACAAAAGCGGTCGTCGCAAGAAAGAGTTTTTTCATCGCAAATCCCCTGTCCGATGTTCATGTCGGCAAGCCGCTGCTCTAAACGCTTCCCCGGCAGCAACTTGAACCCACACGCCGGCGCTCGGATGACGCCGGGTGCGTCTTGGTCCTGACTGTAGTCCGGCGACTCGCAATAAGCTGTGACCCATTCGCCACAGTCGCCGCCAAAAGCGCCCCCAGAGGCACCTGGGTAGGTTGTTATACGGCCTTTTTATGCGAGCACGCCCGTTATGCCGTGGCGGCTGTTTCTTATTTTACCGCCGCATCAACTCAGCCAGGGTGTTGCCCAAACGCGCCGGCGATGGCGCGACCTTGATGCCCGCGGCTTCCATGGCCGCAATCTTGCTTTCTGCATCGCCTCTGCCGCCGGAGATGATGGCGCCGGCATGACCCATGCGGCGGCCGGGCGGGGCGGTGCGGCCGGCAATGAATCCGACCATGGGTTTCTTGCGGCCACGTTTGGCTTCATCGGCAAGGAATTGGGCGGCGTCCTCTTCGGCCGAGCCACCAATCTCGCCGATCATGATGATCGCTTCGGTCGCCTGGTCGGCCAGAAACATCGCCAGCACGTCGATGAATTCGGTGCCTTTGACCGGATCACCGCCGATGCCGACGGCGGTGGTCTGACCAAGCCCTTCGCGCGTCGTCTGATAGACGGCTTCATATGTGAGCGTGCCCGAACGGGATACGATCCCGACCTTGCCGGACGCAAAAATGTTGCCGGGCATGATTCCGATCTTGCATTCGCCCGCGGTCATCACGCCCGGGCAGTTCGGCCCGATCAGCCGCGACTTTCCTCCCGACAGCGCGCGCTTGACTTTCACCATATCAAGCACGGGGATGCCTTCGGTGATGCAGACGATGAGAGGAATTTCCGCTTGGATCGCTTCGCAAATCGCGTCGGCTGCGCCGGCCGGCGGAACGTAGATCACGCTTGCGTCGCAATCCGTCCGCTCCTTGGCCTCTGCTACCGTGTTGAACACGGGCAGACCGAGATGGGTGGTGCCGCCTTTGCCCGGCGAAGTGCCGCCGACCATCTTGGTGCCGTAGGCGATCGCCTGCTCGGAGTGGAATGTGCCGTTCTTGCCGGTGAAACCCTGGCAGATAACCTTGGTGTCTTTGTCGATAAGAATGGACATGACGTGGTCAAGGATGCGGTGAACTCGATCCATCTGCCCCGGAAAGGGGACTGAAAGGAAGAGGTGGAGGGAGATCGCGCTGCGGCTTTCGACCTGCGGCCATCCTCAGCTTCCTTTTACCGCTTTAACAATTTTCTGCGCGGCGTCGTCGAGGTCGTCAGCGGAGGTGACGTTGAGGTTGGACTTCGCAATGATCTCCTGACCGAGCTCGACATTGGTGCCTTCGAGCCGTACGACCAACGGCACGCGCAAGCCCACCTCCTTCACCGCTGCCACGACGCCTTCGGCGATGACGTCGCATTTCATGATCCCGCCGAAAATATTGACCAAAATGCCGCGCACTTTGGGATCGGCGGTGATGATCTTGAAGGCGGCCGCAACTTTCTCCTTGCTGGCGCCGCCGCCGACGTCGAGGAAATTCGCCGGCGCCTCGCCATAAAGTTTGATGATGTCCATGGTCGCCATGGCCAGCCCCGCGCCGTTGACCATGCAGCCGATCGTGCCGTCGAGCGCGACGTAATTGAGGTCGTATTTGGAAGCCTCGATTTCCTTCTCGTCTTCTTCGGTAAGATCGCGCAACGCCACGATGTCCGGATGGCGGTAAAGCGCGTTGTCGTCGAAACCGATTTTGGCGTCGAGACAGATGAGCTCCTTTGCTTTGGTGACGACCAACGGATTGATTTCAAGCAGGCTCATATCCTTGGCGGCGAAGGCGGCATAAAGCTGCGCCACAAGTTTTTCCGCGCGTTTGGCAAGATCGTCACGCAGCCCAAGCGCCTGCGCCACCCGCCGTCCGTGATGCGGCATGATCCCGGTCGCCGGATCGACGGCGAAGGTCAGGATTTGCTCGGGGCGGGTGCGCGCGACCTCTTCGATGTCCATGCCCCCCGCCGTCGATACCACGAAGGCAATGCGCGAACTTTCGCGGTCGACGAGCGCCGAGAGATAGAACTCGCGCTCGATGGCCGAGCCCTCCTCGATATAGAGGCGATTGACCTGCTTGCCTTGCGGACCTGTCTGATGCGTGACCAGGACCGCTCCGAGCAGACGCTCCGCCTCTTTCCGCACCTCCTCGTTCGATTTGACCACCTTGACGCCGCCGGCCTTGCCGCGTCCGCCGGCATGAATTTGAGCCTTGACGACGAGCACCGGCGCGGCGAGTTCGCGCGCGGCCTTGAGCGCGTCGTCGACTGAAAAGGCGGCGTGCCCGCGCGGCACCGGCACTCCGAATTCCCGCAGCACCGCTTTGGCTTGATATTCGTGGATGTTCATGCGGACTTTTGCCTGCCCCGGATACGCTGCAGCACACCTAAATCGTGCCATACCTGGCGAGCTTGACCGCCGCACGTCATCCGCAAGGGCGCCATGCCGCGCTTCGCCCGAGACATGAGCACCGTCACTTCGCCAGATTTGGTGCGATCTTCTTGCAAGCCTCGACCAGGGTGGCGACAGCCTCGGCTGAACTTTCGAACATGGCACGCTCGGTAGTGTTCAACTGAATCTCAACGATGCGCTCGATTCCCTTGGCACCGATCACGGCGGGCACTCCGACATAGAGGTTCTTGATGCCGTATTCGCCGTTGAGGTAGGCGGCACAGGGCAGCACGCGCTTTTTGTCCTTGAGAAAGCTCTCCGCCATGGCGACCGCCGATGCAGCTGGTGCGTAGTAGGCCGAGCCGCTCTTGAGCAGATTGACGATTTCGGCACCGCCATCGCGCGTGCGCTGAACGATCTCGTCGAGCCGCGCCTGCGTGGTCCATTTCATCTTGACGAGATCGGGCAGCGGAATGCCGGCAACGGTCGAATAGCGGATCAGCGGCACCATGCTGTCGCCGTGACCGCCGAGCACGAAGGCGGTTACATCCTCGATCGAGACGTTGAACTCGTCGGCGAGAAAAAATCGGAAGCGGGCGCTGTCGAGCACGCCGGCCATGCCGACAACCATTTGCCTGGGCAGCCCGGAGGCCTGCTGCAGCGCCCAGACCATGGCGTCGAGCGGGTTGGTGATGCAGATCACGAAGGCTCCGGCTGCATATTTTCTGATGCCGGCGCCGACCTGCTCCATCACTTTGAGATTGATACCGAGAAGATCGTCGCGACTCATGCCCGGCTTGCGCGGCACGCCTGCCGTAACGATGCAAACGGCCGCACCGTCGATCGCATCGTAGGAGTTGGTCCCGGTGAAATGTGCATCGAAGCCCTCGACCGGCGAAGACTGCACGAGGTCGAGCGCCTTGCCCTGGGGGATGCCTTCGGCGATGTCGAACAGCACCACGTCGCCGAGCTCTTTGAGGCCAACGAGATGCGCGAGCGTGCCGCCGATCTGGCCGGCGCCGATCAATGCAATCTT
>CBFGVM010000030.1:0-18510 GCA_965652015.1 uncultured Alphaproteobacteria bacterium | reverse complement strand
GTCGAGCGTGAACACACTCTTGGTGATGCCGACGCCGACATTCCAGGTCGTGTAGCTGCGGTAGGGAATGCCGTTCGGATAGGGCGCGGTGCAGCCCGGGATGCCGACCTGGGTGCAATAGAAATTATCGCTCGTGCCCAGGAACCAGTGGCCTGCCTCGCCGGACAAGAACAGCCCCCAGCCTTCCGGCATGGCGGCGCTGGGCGCCGTGAACTTCGCACCGCCCACGACATAGGTACCCTTGGCGCCGGAATTGAGCACGGACGGCGAGTAGTACACGGCCCCGCCGTATTGGACTTGGTCGTTCACCGTGAAAGTGCCCTTGGCATAGCCCTCCACGAAGCTCAGGTCCTTCTTGATGACGTTGAAGTTGACCGGCAGATAGCCGTTCGCGAGGCAGTCGGTGCCGAACACCGGGGCAACGCTGCCGTTGAAGCACTGCCCGCCCGGATACCAGTAGTACCAAGCGCCGAAATCGAGCGCGAGCGGACCGAAAGTCGGGCGGATGCCGCCGTAGATATCGATCTCGGCAGCCGCGCGGTTCGGGAACGAGATGCTCTCGCCCGCGATACCGACGTAGTACTGCAGGTCCTTGGTGACGTTGTAGCGCGGCTCGAAATAGGCGGCGACCGACGGCTTGTGATTGGATTGGGTGATGCCGCGGAAGATGTAGTCCGAGGTGATGCCGGCGCCAAAGGCGACGTCCCAAGGATTGTACGGCGCCACCGGCGGCGCGACCGCCTTAACCTTCATGTCTGCTGCCAGCGCCGGCGTCGCAAGCGCGACGACGGCAACTGCGGATAAAATGATCTGTCTCATTTGCCCCTCTATCAGTTATCACGCCACCCCGGCGGCATATGCTGTTCGTCAGAACGCGACCTTGATCCCGGTCATCGCGTTCCCGTCACCTAACAACGCGCTAGGAAATGTGAGAAGGAGAATCGCGCAGCAATTGCTGCATTTTTAGGCGAATCCGCTCGCTTTGGATCGAAAGAATCGAAGTGTTGCGATTCCAACACAAAGCGGCCTTAGCCGGACAGGTCCGACTAAGGCCGCAAGCAACGCCGGCGTTGCAACGGCGAGATTTGCCTCAGGCGGCGGCCGCCTTCTTGCGGTTGGCCTCGAGCCTGGCGTCGACCAATGCCACCGTCGCGTCGATGACGGGATTGCGCAGGCCCTTCTGCGCCGCGATCGCCTGCACCAGCTTGTCCGCGCGTTCGATGTTGGGGACCCCGTTATTGAGCGCGCGGGCGGCTGACGACGGGCGCGTCAGGCTCTGCGCCGCGGCCGCGTATTTCTCGAACGGCACCAGATCGTCCCGATTGGCGCCGAGCTTGACGCAAAGGTCGACCACGAAGTTGTAGACGCTGCGCGACGCCTCGATGTCGCGATGCACCGCATCCTTGATGTCGATGGCGCCGTCCTTTGTGACGCAGCGATAATTGCCGGTCAGCAACATCGCCCATTTCGCAAGCGGCACGAAAATCGACTCGTGCACCTTGAGCTTTACCGGCAGCTCGATCTTGCCGTCACCGGTATCGAAGCGAACCGCCTCGATGTCGTCCTGCAACCGGCGAAGAATGGCGGTGTGCGCGTCGGACGCGAAACGCGCAACCTTGAAGTTGGTGGGCAGCGTGACCAGCAGCACATTGACCTTTTCCTCGGGCGGACGGATTGCCTGCGGGTCCGGACTGCACAGCGTCAAAGCAGCAGGATCGAAACTGTCCCAGACGCTCGGGTCGGTATAGGCCACCTTCAACGGTTCGGTGTTCAGACCTGGAATGCGCTTGAGGTAAGGCAGCGGCGGCATGTTCATGATCGACATGCACGGCACCTTCGACCTCGCAACCGCATCGAGCAGCTGGCGCACGCCGGGCGCGCGATACTGCGGCTCCTGCATGGCCAGACCGACGAGGTCGTAGTCCGTCGGATCGACGTCGGCGGGACCGGCGGCGGACACCTTGCCTGGGAGCTTACGCGAGTCGATTTCGATCGGTTCCTTGCGGCCCTTCACCGGCAAGCGCACGCGGAACCCCTCGGCATTGATCAGGTCCGCCTCCGCCGGCAAGCATACCAGCTTCACCTGATGACCCCCGAACAGGAGCTTGGAGGCGAGCAGCGAGCCATAGGACGCGCCCAAGATCAGGATGTTGTAAGTCGCCGGCATAGCGAACCTCCTCCGCGTTGGATGGAAGAAGGAGAGAGTGCTTCCCTCGCGCCGGCAATGCTATTGCGCCGGCCATCCGCATGCAATGCGCATGGCCGGTGACCCGCGCGGTGCAGCCGCGGCATCGCAACTGACGTTGCCGGTGAGTGAGGCACGGCGATCGGCTTACTCCCGCTGGGGAAGCAAGCCGATCGATATCAGGCCGGTTGGTGGCAGCGATGTTACAAGGAGGTCCCGCCGCCCGAACTGCCGCTCCCTGACGTGCCACCCGGCGGCCACGTGGGCGGGGTGTAGGAGGGTGCCGGAGCCGGTGCGGAAGCGGGCTTCGGAGCGGCCTTGGCCCTCGGCTTCGCCCTTCTCGCGGTGCGCTTCTTCGCCGCGACGCGCTTCTTCTTACGCGCCGGTGCAGCTTTTCTCCCCGCCTTTCGCTTTTTGGTCTTCGACTTCGCCTTCTTCGCTTTCTTCGCCATGGATCGCCTCCCGATCGTTGCGGCTTCGCTACTGTCACTTTGCCGGCGCGACTGCCGCCGCGCTGGATCCCCGCTTCCCGGCGAGCGCCTCGGGTTCGGGGCCTCCGGTCGCCCAGTCGATCAGTTCGACGGTGTGGGCGACCGGGATCACGGTGCCCGCAGCGATCTGCATCATGCAGCCGATGTTTCCGGCAGCGATCACGTCGGGCTTGAGCTTTTCGATATTGTCGACTTTGCGCTCGCGCAACCTCCTCGCAAGCTCCGGCTGAAGAATGTTGTAGGTGCCGGCCGAACCACAGCACAGATGTCCTTCCGCTACATCTTTCACGACGAATCCCATCTTGCAAAGCAATTCTTTCGGCGCGCGTACAATTTTCTGCCCGTGCTGCAGCGAGCAGGCGGAATGATAAGCAACCACGAGGCCGGATGGGCTGCGCTCGGGTGAGAGTTCGAGCCCGCTCAGGTACTCGCTGATATCCCTGGCGAGGCGCGAGACGCGCATCGCCTTGTCCGCGTAAGCCCGGTCAGTGCGCAGCACGTAGCCATAGTCCTTGACCGTGGTGCCGCAGCCGGACGCCGTGGCCAGGATGGCATCGAGGCCTTCGATCTCGGCGGTCCAGCCATCGATCTGGCGACGGGCGGCGGAGCGTGCCTCTTCTTCGCGGCCCATATGGTGGACGAGCGAGCCGCAGCAGCCCTCATCCGCTACCACCACCTCGATGCCATGCCGGGTGAGGACGCGGATGGCGGCCGCGTTGATCGAGGGGGCAATGACCGGGCTGACGCAGCCGGTCAACAGCGCCACCCGGCCGCGGCGCGAGCCAGCCGGCAGGAAGCGGCGTCTCCCCTGCCCGGCCGCAGACGGAGGAAGCCGTGCGGGCGCCAATCGCAGCATGGCCGCCAGCGGCCTCAGCCCTATCGCAGCAAGCACGCCGGCGAACGGCCTGCCCAAGCGCGCCGCGCCAAGCGCCCGGCGCAGCAGGCGGTTGTTCGGCAGCACGCGGGCGAGGAATGCGCGCAACAAGCGGTCGATGCGAGGCCGGGTGTAAGTGTTCTCGATGTGAACGCGAGCATGATCCACCAGGTGCATGTAATGCACGCCCGACGGGCAGGTGGTCATGCAGGCCAGGCAGGAGAGGCAGCGGTCGATGTGCTTGACGACATCGGCGGTTGCCGCCCGCTCGTGCTCCAGCATGTCCTTGATCAGGTAGATGCGCCCGCGCGGGGAATCGAGCTCGTCGCCGAGCAGCACGTAGGTCGGGCAGGTCGCGGTGCAGAAGCCGCAATGCACACAACTGCGCAGGATGCGGTCCGCTTCCGCGGTATTCGGGTCCGCAAGCTGCGCCAGCGTAAAGCTCGTCTGCATCGGATTACACCCCGGCCCACATCCGTCCCGGGTTGAGCACGCCTTGGGGATCGAAGCTTTCCTTCACCCGCTTGGTCAATGCGGCAAGTGCGCGATCCTGCGGCGCGAAGACATCAATTGCGGCCCGCACGGAAGCCGGTGCGCGAATAAGTGTCGCATGTCCTCCGAAGGTACCTACCGCGCGCTGGACGAGCGCCGCACCGGCGTCGTCGTCCGCCTCGACGGCCAGCCAGATCAGCCCGCCCGCCCAATCGTAGAACAATTGCGTCCGGACGGACCTTGCGATCGCTGCGGTGAGCTCGGCGCCGCGGCTCGGCGTCGTCGAGATGCGCCAAAGCTCGCCTTCCCGCGGCGAAGGCATCGATGGATGAGCTGCAAATGGGGTCGCATCGCGGATGGCGGTCCACAGCCTGCGCGAGCGGGCCTCATCCGCGCTGCCGAGCTCGCCGAACGGTTTCATCAGCGCCTCGAGCGCGTGCTTGCGCGCGGCCACCGAAGGGGAAAAACCTTCGAGCCGCAGCGCCGTGACGGCACCACCGGTGATCTCCTGCGCCGGGAGCCGGGCAGCGGTATCGGCCGGCAGGTGCGCGGCCGCCGACACGTCACAGGATGATCCCATGGCATTATTCATGGCCACGATCGCCTGCGCCGGTTCGAGACCGCGGATCAACAGCGTTTGTTCGGTCTCCGGGCGAGGCAGCACTTTGATGGTCACGTCAGTCATGGCGGCAAGTGTGCCCCAGGAGCCCGCCATGAGCTTGCAGAGGTCGTAGCCGGTCACGTTCTTCACCACTCGGCCGCCGGATTTGAAGCTTTCGCCACGGCCCGATACCGCGCACAGCCCAAGGAAATGGTCGCGCGCGGCACCGGCCTTGATCCGGCGCGGACCGGAAACGTTCGCGGCCAACGCGCCGCCGATCGTGCCACGCCCCTCGGCCCCGCCGAGGATGGCGGCATAGTCCATCGGCTCGAAGGCGAGTTGCTGGCCGTTGGCGGCAAGCAGCGCTTCGATCTCGGCGAGCGGCGTCCCCGCTCTGGCCGAGAGGACGAGCTCCTCGGGTTCGTACAGGGTCACCCCTGTGAGGCCTGATAAATCGAGGGTGAGGTCGGTTTGCGCCGGCCGGCCAATGGCGCGCTTGGAACCGTGGCCCACGATCTCCACCGTCTTGGCCGCGGCCACAGCCGATTGCACCGCGGCCTCGACGTCTTTGGCATCGCGCGGTCGCAACGTATCGGCCATTGCCCAATCAGAATCTCGGAATATCCGGAAAGGCCACCCGTCCAGCGTGGACGTGCATGCGCCCGAGCTCGGCGCAGCGGTGCAGCGTCGGAAACACCTTGCCCGGGTTGAGCAGGCCCTTGTCATCGAACGCGCATTTGAGCCGCTGCTGCTGGTTGAGATCGGCCTCGGAGAACATTGCCGGCATCAGATCGCGCTTCTCCACGCCCACCCCATGCTCGCCGGTGAGCACACCGCCCACCTCGACGCAAAGCTTGAGGATATCGGCGCCGAACTTTTCCGTGCGCTCGAGCTCGCCCGGCTTGTTGGCATCGTAGAGAATGAGCGGATGGAGATTGCCGTCGCCGGCATGGAACACGTTGGCGACGGCAAGCCCGTAGCTTTCGGACAATTCGCGCATGCGCTTGAGCACCTGCGGCAACCCCGCCCGCGGGATGGTGCCGTCCATGCAATAGTAATCGGGCGAGATGCGGCCGACCGCGGGGAACGCCGCCTTGCGCCCGGCCCAGAACAGAAGCCGCTCCTGTTCGGAACTCGAGGCGCGGCAGGTTACGGCGCGGCACGAGCGGGCGATCGCCTCGACGCGGGCGATGAGGTGATCGACCTCCGCCTGCGGCCCGTCGACCTCAACGATCAACAGCGCCTCGACGTCGAGCGGGTACCCCGCATGCACGAATTCCTCGGCGGCATGGATCGCCGGGCGATCCATCATTTCCATGCCGGCGGGAATGATGCCGGCGCCGATGATCTTGCTCACGCACTCGCCGGCATCCTCGGAGCAAGCAAAACCGACCAGCACGGCGCGCGCGCCGTCCGGCTTCTTGAGGATGCGCACAGTGATCTCGGTGACGACGCCGAGCAGCCCCTCGGACCCGGTGATGACGCCGAGGAGATCGTAGCCGCCCGAGTCGAGATGCTTGCCGCCCACGCGGACGATCTCGCCTGTCATCAGCACCAGCTCGCATCCAAGCAGATTGTTGGTGGTCATGCCGTATTTGAGGCAGTGCACGCCGCCCGAATTCTCCGCGACGTTGCCGCCGATGGTGCAGGCGATCTGCGATGAGGGATCGGGCGCGTAGTAGAAGCCCGAATGCTCGACCGCCTCGGTGACGGCGAGGTTGGTCACGCCCGGCTCGACCACCGCGACTCGATTGGCGAAATCGATCTCGCGGATCCGATTGAATTTGGCCATGCCAAGCAGGACACCGTCGGCGAGCGGCAGCGCGCCGCCGGAAAGCGAAGTGCCGGCTCCGCGTGGCACCACCTTGATGCCTTCGGCGTGGCAGAAGGCGAGCACGCGGCTTACTTGCTCGGTGGTGTCGGGCAGCACCACGACCATGGGCAACTGGCGGTAGGCGGTCAGCCCGTCGGCCTCGTAGGGACGCATTTCCCGCTCGGCGGCGATCACCCCCTCGCCCGGCACGATGGCGCGCAGCGCTGCCACGATCCGCTCGCGGCGCGCGAGAACGGCTTCATCCGGCGCAGGCATGGCGACCGACACGTAGGCGTGCCTCGGTTACACAAACTGGGGGCCGATCGCGGCCCTTTCGTTACGCCGTGTTTATAGCGCCAACGCGGTACGAAATCGCGCTGTTCCGCACAAAATTAGCGCACGTCATGGTAGCGGGACCCATTGTCTCTTTTGGGGCGTTGACACTGCGAGCACTTAACGCCATTCGAACAGGCGGTTGCAATCGCAAGTCGGCTCAAGCCGACTTGTGCGTTTATGAAAGCCGATTTCGGGTCAAGTCGAGGTCGGCGCCGAGCCGGGCGCGGTGCCGACTCAAAGAGGAGAAAAAATGATGAGAACGTGGGTGATTGCTGGGATTGCGCTTGCGGCTTCGACCGGGACCACGTTGGCACAGGATGCTGCCCACGGCGAGCAAGTGTTCAAGCGATTGTGCTCCCCCTGTCACGACATCGGGCCGGATGCCAAAGTCAAGCTTGGCCCGCCGCTCAATGGCATCGACGGCCGCAAGGCCGGCACCATCGAGGGCTTCAATTATTCTCCAGTCAACAAATCCTCCGGCATCACCTGGGGCGGGGAGGCGTTCGACAAATATATCCGCGCGCCGATGCAAGAGATGCCGGGCACCCGCATGGCCTTCGTCGGCATCAAGAACGACAAGGACATCACAGATCTGTGGGCCTACCTCAAGGAATTCGGGCCGGACGGGGCGAAGAAATGAACACCAAGTGGCGAGCGCAAGCGGGTGCGAGGGTCTGCGTCCGCCAATGGGCGGCGATCAGGCGCACGCATCCGCGTTGCAACGCAGCCGAGCCGGCTTAGACTTGCGTAAACTTGCGTGACGCTGCTTGAGACGCCGCAGGCGCGTCGTGAGGGAGGTCGAGCCATGCTCAAGGACGTCGTTGTCAACTTGTCCGGCCGTAAGCCGCGCGACTTCGCGGCGGAGTATGCGATCTCGATCGCGGCAACGTTCGGTGCCCATATCACGGGCATCTCGTTCGTCTACGAGCCGGTGATTCCCGACGGCACGCTTGGCGGCGTTCCCGCCGACTTGATCGAGCTGCAGCGCGAGGAGAACAGCAAGGTTGCCAACGAGGCGGTCAGCCGATTCGAAGCGGGAGTGAAAAAGGCGGCAATTTCCGCAGAAACGCGCGTGCTCGATGCGTCCTTCGGTGGAGCAGCCACGCGATTCGCCCAGATCGCGCGGCGCTTCGACCTCGCCGTGGTCGGCCAAGCGCAGCGCGAAGGCGGAGCTGGCGACGAACTCATGATCGAGGGAGCGCTGTTCGAATCCGGCCGCCCCATGGTCGTTGTGCCCTATATCCAGCAGCGCGGATTGACGCTCGAGCGGGTGCTGGCGTGCTGGGACGGCAGCCGGACCGCCGCGCGGGCCATCGGCGACGCCATGCCGTTCCTCGAGCGCGCCAAGGCCGTCGACATCGTGATCGTGGCGGAAGAACGTAAAAGCGAGGAAATGACTGGCACCAATATGTGCGCGCACCTCGTGCGGCACGGAGTGGCGGCGAGTGTCAAGCGCGTCACCAAGGGCGATATTGCGATCGAGGACGCCCTCTTGTCCTACGCCGCCGATAGTGGGGCGGATTTCATGGTGATGGGCGGCTACGGACATTCCCGGTTGCGCGAGTTCATCCTCGGCGGCGTCACGCGCGGCATCCTCGCATCCATGACGGTGCCGGTGCTGATGTCGCATTAACCGTCGGTCTGCCTGCAAGCTCTTGACTGGACATCCATTTTCGTCGGGGAGGAACTTCGCCTCCTCGGCCGCGTTATCTGCGCGCTTTTCCTCGCTGCGTGCTTCGTCCCAATCGCGTCAACCGTCGCTCAATCTGCTCGGTGGTCGGCTCAATGGATTACGTCCTCGCAGAAAGACCGAAGACGCAAGGTCTACGAATGGCCGGTCCATTCACCTTTGGAATCGAGGAGGAATATTTCCTCGTCGACGCCGAGACGAAGTCCCTTGTGCGCAAGATGCCGCGGGGGTTCTTGGAGGCTGCCAAAGTTGCAGCAAAGGGCCGGATCTCGCCGGAATTCCTGCAGCCGCAGATCGAGGTGATGTCTTCGCCGCACGACAACACGGCGGACGCGCGCGCGGAGCTGCGTGAATTGCGGCAAACGATCGCAGCAGTGGCGGGCGAACACGGCCTCGCCATCCTCGCCGCCGGTACTCATCCGACCGGCACCTGGCGCAGCGCGCGCCAGACCGAGAAGGAGCGCTACGACAACGTGATGCATGACCTGCAGATGATCGGCCAGCGCGATCTCCTGTGCGGCCTGCATGTGCACGTCGAACTACCCGATCCGGATGACCGGATCGACCTGATGTACCGAATGCTGCCCTATCTGCCGCTCTTCCTTGCGCTCTCGACCTCCTCGCCGTTCTGGCAGTCGCGCTGCACAGGGCTCAAGGGCTATCGTCTGGCTGCCTACGACGAGCTGCCGCGCACCGGGGTGCCGGAGCTGTTCCGCACCCGGGAGGAGTTCGATGCCTATGTGGCGGCACTGGTACGCGCCGGGGTGATCGAGGATTCGAGCTACATCTGGTGGGCCATCCGCCCGTCGCTCCTCAACCCGACGCTCGAATTGCGTGCGCCCGATTCCTGCACGCTGATCGAAGATTCGATCGCTATCGCCGCGCTCTATCGCACCCTGGTGCGCTACCTCTATCTCAACCGGTGGCGCAATTCCGATCTCGACGCGGTCGCCCGCGCCATCATCGTCGAGAACAAATGGCAGGCACAACGCCATGGCGTGCACGCCATTTTCGCCGCTGAGGACGGCGCGATGACGGTCGCGGAGATGCTCGAGCGCGTGATCTATGACACTGCGGCGGACGCCGAAGCGCTCGGCTGCTCTGCCGAGATCGACCGCTGCCGCGACATCGTGCGCTCCGGCACATCCGCCGACGCGCAGCTCGCGGTATTCGCGGCGCACAGGCAAAACGGAAACCATGGCACCGCCCTACGCGCGGTCACCGACTGGATCGCAAACTCAACGCTGCAGTGAGGCTCATGGCCTGAGGGCCGCAATCAAAGCCATCCGCCGGCACGCCGTCCGCGTTTGCCCCCCGCATCGACTTCGTCGTCGTGCGCGCACCTCGAGCGCGACACCTATTCCGCCGCCTGGCGAGCTTCCTGGTTGACGGTGGATTCCGCCAACTCGGTCAGCGCTTCGTCGGTCTTCTTTTCCTCTTGCAGGGTCTCCTGCAGGAGGACTGCGGCATCGCCCAAGCCGAGCTGTTTCGCCCAGGTCTTCAGTGTCCCGTAGCGGGAAATCTCATAATGCTCGACTGCCTGCGCGGAAGCGAGGAGACCGGCGTCAAGGGCAGCGCAACCCCTGAACTCCTTCATGACCTCCTTGCCTTCCTCGATCATTCCGTTGATGGCGTCGCAGGTCTTGCCTTTGGCCGGCTGGTCGATCATCGCGAAAACCCGCTCGAGGCGGTCGACTTGGCCTTTAGTCTCTCGCTCGTGTTTCTCGAAGGCCGCCTGCAACTCTTCCGATTGCGCCGCCTTGGCCATCTTCGGAAGCGCGGTCAAGATCTTCTTCTCGGCGTAGTAGATGTCCTTCAGCGTCTCGTGAAACAGCTCATCGAGTGTTTTCTGCTTTCTTGCCATGGCGGTCTCCTCGCATGTTTGCCCATGCGAGGATGCAACGCCGGGCTGCGACGGGCGTTCCGACGGCACTGCGACGACGACATATTTTTCATTCCCTCGGGGGGAAGGCGGGGCGTGGTGCCCTAGAGGTTCGCGTCCGGCTCCGGCACTACCGTCTGCACCACTAGGCCCCGCGCGCGGGCATCGACCACGCCGAGCGCGCGCAACGCGAACAGCGTGAGCATCTGAACCCGGCCGCGTACCTGGGCGGCATCGGCGGGAACGGCGGGCGCGTCCGGGTCGATCAAAGCCGCGATGAGCGCGCCAAGGAGCGCCGGCGCCGCCAGCGCCGCGTCCTGCTCGGACAGGCGCCCGGCATCGAGAGCCCGCCGGATCAGCTTTTCCAGTTCGGCGGCAAGCGCTTGGCGAAAAGCGGCGCGCGCACGGTCGATTTCGGGCTCGACTGGCTCGGCGATCAGCGCATAGGCAAGGCGCCGATTCGCGAGCGCGCGCGCCGCGAAGGTAGCAATCGCCGCCGCCAGCGCCGACAACGGTCCGGGTGCGGCATTCGCCGCGCTTTCGAGTGCAACCATCTCGCGCTCGGCGAGCGCCGCCACCAGCGCCGCGACGAGTTCAGTCTTTGATGGGAAATAGCGATAGACGGTGCCGGTCGCGACGCCGGCACGCTCCGCAACCGGCGCAATCTGAACCGCCGCCATTCCCGCTTCCGCCGCGATCTCACAGGCCGCCGACACGATTGCGTCGTGGCGGGCGGCAAGCTTACGGACGACGTTCTCCGTGCGGCGGTAGGGCATTGCGACTCTCGGCAGCAAAAAAATGAAGCATGATTCATGAGCGCGCAACGGCCGTGGCGGCGCCCATTGTGACCCGGGCGGGAGAAGTCGGGGGACGCGAAGGAGTTTACGCGCTCGCCTGCGCTTTCTCGCGCGTAGCGCTCAGCGACATGGTCGGAGTGAGCGCTTCGGGGTCGACCTTGAGGTGCAGGATCGCGGGCTTGCCGGACCTTTGCGCCGCCTCGAAGGCGGGCCAGAAATCCGCGGTCTCTTCCACCGTCGCGCCATAGCCGCCGAAGGCCCGGGCATAGGCCGCAAAATCGGGATTCTTCAAGCCGGTCGCCACGACGCGCCCGGGATAGTGGCGCTCCTGGTGCATGCGAATGGTGCCATACATGCCGTTATCGACGACGATGATGATGACCGGCAATTCGTTTTGCACCGCGGTTGCGAATTCCTGGCCGGTCATGAGGAAGTCGCCATCGCCGGCGAACGCGATCACCGTACGTTCCGGCGCCAAACGTTTCATTCCGATCGCTGCCGGCACGCCGTACCCCATGGAGCCCGAAATCGGCGCGAGTTGCGTGCCGTAGCGCCGATAGCGAGCGTAGCGGTGCACCCAGATTGAGAAGTTGCCGGCGCCGTTGCAGATCACCGCGTCGGCCGGAAGCTTGTCGCGTAAGCCGACAATGATCTCACCGAGATTGACCGGCCCGGGAACGGCGGTCGGCTTGTCAGTCCAGGCGAGAAAATCGGCGTGCGCGATCGCCGTCTCGTTGCGCCACCTAAGCTCGCTCGGCGGTTCGAGCCCTTCGAGCGCGGCGGCAAAGGCGGTCGGGGTGGCGTTGATCGCAAGATGCGGGCGATAGACGCGGCCGAGCTCCTCGATGCCCGGAAACACGTGCACGAAAGTCTGGCGCGGTCCCGGAATCTCAAGCAGCGTGTAACCCTGCGAAGGCATCTCACCGAGTCGCCCGCCGACGAGCAGGATGAGGTCGGCACCCTTGACCCGGGCGAGCAGTTTCGGATTCGGTCCGATGCCGAGGTCGCCGGCATAGCAGGGATGCTCGGGGTTGATGAGGTGCGCGCGACGAAACGTGGTGGCGACGGGCAGCGCAAAGCGCTGTGCGAAACGCGCGACCGCGGCGCAGGCCTTCTCCGACCACCGGCTGCCGCCCAGAAGCATGATCGGTCGCTCGGCCGTGCGCAGAAGCTTGTGCAGCCGAGTCATGTCGCTCGCGCCGGGCCAGATTTCGACCGGTTCGAAGGCGGGCGCGTCGGGCACGGCGAGGCGCTCCACCAGCATGTCTTCCGGCAGCGCGATGACGACCGGACCCGGGCGGCCGCCAGCGGCCGTGTAGAACGCGCGCGAAATCAACTCGGGAATGCGCTCGGGATCGTCGATTTCCGTCGCCCATTTGGCGATCGATCCGAACACCGCGCGATAATCGAGCTCCTGGAAGGCCTCGCGCTCGCGCGTCTCGCGCGCGATCTGTCCGACGAACAAGATGAGCGGCGTTGAGTCTTGCCGCGCGATGTGAAGCCCCGCCGCCGCATTGGTCGCGCCGGGCCCGCGCGTGACGAAGCAAATCCCCGGCCGGCCGGTCGCCTTGCCGCAGGCTTCCGCCATGATGGCGGCGCCGCTCTCGTGACGGCAGACCGTGATGGCAATGTCACGATCGTAAAAGGCATCTAGCGCCGCGATATAGCTCTCGCCGGGCACGCAAAACACGTGCCTCGCCCCGTGAACGACGAGTTGGTCGATCAGAACTTCGCCGGCCGTCCTCGTGCCGTCATTGGCCCGCATTCCGCGTCTCCCTGGCTGTAGCGCTCGCTTTTACCATGCAGTGACCAGGCGGGACGGGCAAACGCATAGCGTGCCGTGCGGCGAGATTGAGCCGGATGCGCTTGAGCACGTGCGGCAATTGCGTCATGACGGGCCTCGGCCGGGCGCGGGAGCGATGGCAAACAGCATAGCATGATGAACGGTTCGCTTGCGCCGAGGTTAACTGGCTCGATGCGGGAGAAGACGAAGTCACTGCGGCATCAACGATGGCGGCGCGAGGGACCGCTCCATGAGTGACGGCGACAGCCAGGAGGGGGTCTTCGCGTTTCTATCGGACCCCGCCACTCATGGCGGCGATGCCGTCAAACGGATCGATACCCATGCGGCGTCGGTTTTTCTCGCCGGGGAGCGTGCATTCAAGGTCAAGCGCGCCGTGCGCTTTCCTTTTTTGGACTTTTCGACTCTTGCAAAGCGCAAAAGCGCCTGCGAAGCGGAGCTTCGCATCAACCGATCATTCGCGCCCGACATTTATCGCCGCGTGGTCGCGATCACGCGGGAACCCGACGGCCGGCTGACCCTCGACGGCCCCGGCACCGCCGTGGAATGGGCGCTCGAAATGCGCCGCTTCGATGAGAACGCAACCCTCGACCAGCTCGCGCAGACGGGCAAAGTCGATCGTTCGCTCGCCGATGCGCTCGGCCGCGCAGTGGCGGCGCTCCACGGCGCCGCCAGCGCGGTGGAGCCCGAGCCATGGATCGCGGCGCTTGCCGACTATATCGAGCAAAACGACGCCGCATTTCGCGAGCGGCCCGATCTTTTTCCGCCGGCGGAGGGCGAGGCGCTGACGCAGCGCAGCCGCGCTGTCCACGGCCGCATTCGTCCGTTGCTCCTCGAGCGCGGCCGTCGCGGGCTCATCCGGCATCTCCATGGCGACCTGCATCTCGGCAATATCGTGCTGCTGGGCGGGCGACCGGTTCCTTTCGATGCCATCGAGTTCAGTCCGCTAATTGCGTCGGGCGACGTGCTCTACGATCTTGCGTTCCTGCTCATGGATCTGGTCGAGCGCGGCCTTAAGCATGCGGCGAACGTCGTCTTCAACCGCTATCTCGTCGAGACGAAGCGGACCGAGGATCTCGACGCGCTCGCAAGCCTGCCGCTGTTTCTGTCGCTGCGCGCCGCGATTCGCGCCAAGGTGACGGCGGCGCGGCTTGGGCATGCAGCAGCCGATCAGAGAGCTGCTATCGCCCAGAGCGCGCGCACCTACTTCGACTTTGCCCGGCGGTTCATTGAACCGAAGCCGCCTCGCCTGATCGCCATCGGCGGGCTCTCCGGCACCGGCAAATCGGCGCTCGCCCTTGCGCTCGCGCCGGAGCTCGCGCCCGACCCCGGCGCGGTGGTGCTGCGTTCCGATGTCGAGCGCAAGACCCTGTTCGGCAAGGACGAGAACGAGAGGCTGCCGGAGGATGCCTATACGTCGGCCGTCACGGCGAGGGTCTATGCGACAATTGCCGACAAGGCGCGCCGCGCCGTTGCAGCCGGTCACTCGGCCATCGTTGACGCGGTTTTCGCGACATCGCAGGAGCGTGCCCTCGCGGCGGCGTCCGCTAACAGCCTTCGCGTACCCTTCCACGGCTTTTTCCTCGATGCCGATCTGGACACCCGTCTCGCACGACTGGCCACGCGCCGCCGCGACGCCTCCGATGCGGGTGCCGCGGTCGCCCGCCAGCAGGAGGCCTACGATCTGGGTGCGCTCGACTGGAGCCGCATCGATGCTTCCGGCACGCCGGAGCAGACCCTCGAGCGCGTATGCAAGGGGATGAATCGATGACAATGGCCGGTCGCGCGCGACATCAGGCCGCTCGATCGCAGCCATGATGATCCGCGGCGCGCACAAGGTACGTTAGCGCCCATGGCCATCGATTCCCGCAAAGTCGCCGTCGCCACCGCCGGCTTCTGCACCTTCCTCAATCTCTATTCGCCGCAGGCGCTGTTGCCGGCCCTGTCCCGCGAGTTCGGTGTCGGGGCCGCCGAGATCAGCACGGTCATGACCGCGAGCACGCTCGCGATCGCCGTGACCGCGCCGTTCACCGGCGCCATTGCGGACGTGCTGGGAAGGAAACGGGTGATCGCTGCCGCCATGCTGGCGGTAGTCGTGCCCATGGTCGGCGCTTCGTTCGCGCCCGACGTGCAGGCGCTCATCGCTTGGCGCTTTGTACAAGGTTTGCTGCTGCCGCCGATCTTCGGGGTCACCGTCGCTTATATCGGGGACGAGTGGCGGCCGGCGCAGGTGGCAGGCGTCGCCGGGATCTACATCGCGGGTTCGAGCCTCGGCGGATTCTGCGGCCGTTTCCTTTCGGGCTTGCTCGGCGATCTCTTCGGCTGGCGGGCCGCCTTCCTGGCGCTCGCAGGCTTATCGCTCGTCGGCGCGGTCATGGTCGCACTGGTGCTGCCGCGTGAGAAGGGTTTCGTGCGCTCGCCGGGCCTCTTGGCCTCTGCGCGGCAGATGCTGCGGCACTTGAAGGATCCGCAGCTGCTCGCCACTTACGGCATCGGCTTCGGCGTGCTGTTCAATTTTATCGCGGTGTTCACCTACGTAAGTTTCCATCTCGCCGCGCCGCCCTATCATTTCTCCTCGACGCTGCTCGGCTTGATTTTTTTGACCTATCTCGCCGGCACCGTGATCGCGCCGATGACCGGTTGGATGATGGCGCGGCTCGGGCGCCGGCGCTTCGTCCTTGCCGTCATTGCCGCGTGGGCAGGCGGCGCGCTGCTTATGCTGCTTGCGCCAATTCCGGCGATCATCGCGGGACTGACGTTCTGCGCGGCGTGCGGCATGCTGTGCCAGACGATTTCCACCGGCTATGTGACGGAAATTGCCAAGGAAGGCCGCTCGTCGGCGGTAGGTCTTTACGTAACGGCGTTCTATGCCGGCGGCAGCATGGGCGCCTTCCTGCCTGGGCTCGCCTGGGAGTGGGGCGGATGGCCGGCAACGATCGCCATGGTGGTGACTATGCTGGTGGCCATGGCCGTGATCGCGGCGCTCGCCTATCGCGGCGCGACGGCTTAGGGTCGATCCTTCCAGGCCAAGGGGGACTTGAATGACCACGCCGAGCCGAAACCATTTCGAGTTTCTGCAATCGATCGACACGCCGACGGTGTGCAACCTGATCGAGATCGTCGCGCCGGAGCGTCGCGGTTCCGGCTACACCGTCAAGCACCTGCATTGTCCGTTTCCCGAGCTTCCGCCCATCGTCGGCTTCGCCAAGACCGTGACATTCAAGGCGAAGGACGCGGTCCCGCTCGCAGAGGCCGGCTATATGCAGAAGCGGCTCGACTATCTCGATTATGTCGCAGGCGCGCCGGGACCCAGCATCATGGTGATGGAGGACCTCGATGGCGAGCACGTCGGCTATGGCGCGTTCTGGGGCGAGGTGCAGTCGAACGTGCACAAGGCGCTCGGCTGTCTCGGCGTGGTCACCAACGGATCGATCCGCGACATCACCGCGATCGCGCCGGGTTTCCAGATGCTGGCCGGGTCGATCGTTCCCTCCCACGCCTACGTGCACGTCGTCGATTTCGGCATCGAGGTGACCGTGCACGGTATGGCGGTCAAGAGCGGCGACCTCGTGCATGCCGATCGCCACGGCGCGGTGGTCGTACCCGCCGACAAGATCGATGCCATGAAAGCCGCGCTTGAGGCGCTTGCCGCGCGCGAAGCAAAGATCATTGCGGCAGCCAAGGCCGGCGGCGACGTCGCGGCGATCAAGGCGGCGATGAAGGGATAGGAGGCCGATGAGATCGCGCTAAATCCCCTTCCTTGGAGCTGCCATCGGTTTCATTTAGAAGCCGCAGGAGCGCCCATCGGCGACAGGAGGTGCACTATGGACACGCGCGACGAGGTCAGCCTTTGGCACGCGCTTTATCACCTGGAGGCGAGGTATTGGCACGAGGTCGACTGCAATGGCGGGCGCCGGGCCCATGAATTCTATTCGCCCGACGGCGTGATGTGCGTGGGCCACAACCGCTTCGAAGGACGTGAGAGAATTCGCGAATTCTACACGTGGCGTGAACGCCAGGCGCTCACCGCCATCAGCAGCGTGAAGACGACGCGGCATCTGATCAACAATTTCATCGTCGAATCGAGCGATGAAGACGGGGCGAGGGTGTTAGGCATTATCAGTTTCTACGGCGCTGCCGTCCGCCCGCCGGCGCCGCAGTCCAAGCCGCCGATGTTGATCGCGGATTTGATCAGCGAATGCGTGCTCGACTCGGACTACGGGTGGCAATTCAAAACACACCTGCTGCAGCCGGTATTCATGAGTCACGAGGCGCCTCCGTCGATTGCGGTCGACACGCGTCGCTAGACGCGTCGGCACGCGCGCGCTGCTGTGACAAAACGTACGTGGCAGAGCCGTGAGCAGCCTCAAGCCTGCGGCTGCGGCTCGAGGCCCCCCGGTTCGGGGCGCGGGCGCGGCTTGCCGGCGGGCGGCACGGCCGAACCCCGTGGAGTCGCCGGCTCGATGACGGATTCGCGCGACGGGCGCTTGCCCGCGAGCAGATCCTTGATCTCATCGCCGGTCAGCGTCTCGAATTCGAGCAGCGCCTTGGCAAGCGTCTCGAGATCCCCGCGCTTCTCCTCCAAAATATGGTGCGCCTCTTCGTAACCAGCCTCGACCAGGCGCTTGATCTCGGCGTCGATCTTACGGCTCGTGTCCTCGGAAACGTTCTGCTGCCGCGCGACCTGGTATCCCAGGAACACCTCGTCCTGGTTCTCGCCATAAGCGACGGTGCCGAGCGTCTCCGACAGACCCCAGCGCGTCACCATCATGCGCGCGAGCTTCGTCGCCTGCTCGATGTCAGAAGCGGCACCCGAAGTGACTTTCTGTCTGCCGAATACCAGCTCCTCGGCCACGCGCCCGCCCATCATGATGGCCAATCGCGAGGTCATCTGCTCGAGACTCATGGAGAGCTTGTCGCGCTCGGGCAACTGCATGACCATGCCGAGCGCGCGACCGCGCGGAATGATGGTGGCCTTGTGCACCGGGTCGGTCGCCTGCACGTTGAGCGCCACGATGGCGTGGCCGCCCTCGTGATAGGCGGTCAAGAGCTTTTCCTCCTCCGTCATCACCAGTGATTTGCGCTCAGCCCCCATCATCACCTTGTCTTTGGCGTCCTCGAACTCCACCTGCGTGACCATGCGCTTGTTGCGCCGCGCCGCCATCAACGCCGCCTCGTTGACGAGATTCATGAGATCGGCGCCGGAGAAACCGGGCGTGCCGCGCGCGGTCGTCTTGAGATTGACGTCGGGCGCCAGCGGCACCTTGCGCACGTGGACCTTGAGGATCTGCTCGCGGCCAACCACGTCCGGATTGGGCACGATCACTTGACGGTCGAAGCGGCCGGGTCGCAGCAGCGCCGGGTCGAGCACGTCGGGCCGGTTGGTCGCCGCGATAAGGATGATGCCCTCGTTCGCCTCGAAGCCGTCCATCTCGACCAGGAGCTGATTGAGCGTCTGCTCGCGCTCGTCATTGCCGCCGCCGAGACCGGCACCGCGGTGGCGACCCACCGCGTCGATCTCGTCGATGAAGATGATGCAAGGGGCGTT
>CBFGVM010000029.1:0-18884 GCA_965652015.1 uncultured Alphaproteobacteria bacterium | reverse complement strand
TGGCGCTGCGTGAACAAGGCCGCGCGCAAGGCGCCCGACGAAATTCCGTAGACCAGCAATGGGCGCCGGCCGCGCAGCTTGTGGATGTAAGTCGCGGCCGCGAAGCAGTCGTCGGCGCCATAGGCGATCGGCGCGTTATTGTCGCGGGTCTTGGTGGAGCGTCCATAACCCTCCATGTCGACGCACCAAGTGTCGTAACCGCGCGCGGCGAAGAAATCCATCACCGAGGAATCGACACGCCCAGGCACTTGCAGGTCGAAAGTCGGCTGCGAAGCCATGGACGAGCCGTGCACGAACAGGATTCTCCCGGACGGCCCGGAGGGATCGCCACCGTGCTTGTTCCAGAGAAACAGGCGAACATCGCTGCCTTTATTCGTCCAGTGCTCCTCGCCGCGAATGGCGGCGGCGGGTGAAACGGGCTTTTGCATCGTGGACTCCTCGTCGGCCTCACCGGCGTCTTTGGCGACACCAGCGATTTCCGTTTGCGGGATCAGCGGACCGCATCGGCCTCAAGCCCAGACTGAGACCAAACCCGCTTCATTCAGGCTTTATATTGTTGGCTTTGATGACCTTTGCCCACTTGTCGATCTCGGACTGCACGTAAACTCCGAATTCCTCGGGCTTCATGATCATCGGAGTTGCGCCCTGTTTCTCCCACGCCTCCCTCACGTCGGGGCGCGCGAGGATCTTGTTGATCTCGGTGCTGAGCAAGGTGACGATCGGCTGCGGGGTCCCCGTGGGCACCATGAGGCCGATCCAAATCGTCGCCTCGTAGCCGGGCACCCCCGCCTCCGACAGCGTCGGCACGTCGGGCAGGATGGCGGAGCGCACCTTGCCACTCGTCCCGAGCGCTTTGACCCGCCCGGACCGAATGATTGGAGCCATGCTGGGCAGCGAGTCGAACATCATCTCGATCTGCCCGCTGATGATGTCGTTGCGCGCGCCCGAACTGCCCTTGTAGGGCACGTGCAGGATATCGGTGCCGGTGAGGTTCTTAAACAGCTCGCCCGCCATGTGATAGTTCGAGCCGACGCCCGAGGAGGCATAATTGAGCGCGCCGGGCTTCGACTTGGCGAGCGCGATGAACTCCTTGACCGTGTTTACCGGCACCGAGGGGGGCACGACCATGACCAGTTCGGAGTTGAGCAGGGACGCGACCGGCACGAAATCGCGCAGCAGCTTGTACGGCTTGTTGGGGACCAGCGTTTCGGTCGTTGTCTGCGTCGCCGAGATCATCAGCAGCGTGTAGCCGTCCGGCGGAGATTTTGCCGCCGCGTCGGTGCCGATGATGGTTCCGGCGCCCGGCCGGTTCTCCATCACGAACGACTCCTTGAGCGACTTGCGCAGCTCCTCGGCGAGCAGGCGGGTAAAGATGTCGGTCGGCCCGCCGGCGCCGAACGGCACGATCATCTTGACGGTGCGAGACGGATAATCCTGCGCTGTGCACGGTGCTGCAGGCACGAGCCATAACGCCACCAAAGCGATGAGCGGTAAAGCGCGATGCAATATCGTCATGGCGATCGTCACGTCGCGAAATGCGCAACTGCGCGGGCGGGCTGCGACTTTATGCGATCTACGCAGGCGGGGTCCAGGGCGTGGGGGCAAAATCGTCGCCGCATTGCTTGCGCTGGTCGCGCGGACGATTTGCCCAGGTGGTGAACGTAAGATTGCACGCGTAGGCATTGCGCCCCTCGGCGAGTCGAGGGCGGAGATGTCGGGCGTAATGCCCGCCCCTAGGGCTTCGCGTTATGCGTTAGCTTCCTCATGATCTCCGCCAAAGCGCCGGCGAAGGGATGGAAGTTGAAGCGGACTACGTGCCGCCCCGGGGGGCAAACCACGCCACGAAATATCACATTGGCTTTGAGGATTTCAGCACTGGCTCCATCGACGCTCGCGCGCCACCAAGGGTGCCAGACGTCATTGAGCAGGAGGATGCCGCCCGCCGGTGCCTCGACCGCGGCCACCACTTCGGTATTGGCGTAGCGCAGCAAGCGCGCGGTGCCGGGATTGCCAGCCTGCGCACCGAGCGGGACGCCGCTCGGCGGCTTCGTAAGCAGCACGGTGCGGCGCGGATCGACCGCAGGCCAACCGCTGCGCAAGAGCTCGTCGAAGTCGGCAAGCCGCCAATCGGTCAACAGCATCACCCGCGGCAGCGCGCGCGGATTCTCGTACACGTAAGCATCCTTCGTACGCGCGATGAAGTTGAGATCGCCCGGCTTGAGCGAGGAATCGATCTCTTCCACCGGCACGCCGGTGGCGATGAAGCGGACGCCCAGCAGATCGGCGAAGGCCGAGCGGTAGGATGGATAAAGCGGCGAAAACACGCGCTGGCTCGGGATCGCCACGGTGTCACCGACGTGCGTCGCTTCCCGAAACGAATGCAGCCGCAGCGGATTGTGGCCGAAGACGTGATCGAAACCTTGGGCGAGCGAGAGGTTCGGCCAGTGATAGTCGATCCCGATCAGCTCGACCCGGTCACGGCGGTCAGCCGCCGCGGCATCGGCGAGCCGCGCCTTGAGGAGCCGTACCGTCTCGTCGTTCGTGTTCGGGCGCAGCGCCTCGAATCGATCCGGCGGGAGCGCGGTCGAAATATGCGGCGCATTGTTCCAGGCAAGGTCGAGCGCCATGAACGCAGCGATGAGAGCCGCGGCAGCAACGGGCCAGCGCGCTTCGATCCGGCGCGCCAGCAGAAGGACCGCAATCGCCGCCGCAGTGAAGACGATCGCCGTTATGACAGGGACGACGGCCGCCCCGGCGCCGACCACCGAGTGCGCCAGCGCCAGCGCGCCGACGGTCAACACGATCGGACAGACGATCTCGAGGGCGCGCTGCAGGCGCGTTGCCGGCGGTACCGTACCGGTGAGCCAGCGATGGACGAGATAGCCGGCAATCACCGCAACCAGGGCGACCAGCACGAAGGTGGCATCGGCCGGACGGCGGTAGAGCGCCACGGCAGGCAGGAGGTCGTAGATCAGGTGGAAAGCGGGCGTATAGGCGCCGAGCGCGTAGAGCAGCACCAGTACCGCCGCGATCGTGAAGAATCGAATCTCGCGCGCCCAGGCGACGCCGCGGATGAGGCCGAACGATACCAGGGCGAGGAACGTCAGCGCACCGGCGTAGAGGAGTCCCATGTTCTGGGAGAGGTAGAGGCCCGGCCATCCCCACGCGGCATCCCAGATCGAGCTTTGCGGCGCCCAATATTCGATGTCCGGGTTCATCGCGCCGAAGAGATCGGCAAAAGCGAATTGCAAGAGATGCACGGGGTGGATCGAGCCGGCAGCGGCCGACGCGAAGCTGATCTCGGGACGGTTCGAGCGAGCCGCCAGCAGCGTGGTCATCACGATCGGGACGGTGGCGATGATCGAGGCGCTCGCCGCGGCCACGAACAGGGGCTTGATGCTCGCACGCATGCGGGCCAGCGGCTGTTCGCCCGCGAGCCAATGCGCCAGCACGAATCCCGCGAGCACATAGAGCGACACCAGCGCGACCTGATCGCGTCCGATCGCCATCAATGCGCAAACCGCGCCCGCCGCCAGGCCCGCGCGCCACGACGAGCGCTCGAGCGCGCGGGAGAGAAGCCAGAGAGCGAGCGGCAGATATGCGAGGCTGACGATCTGGCCGGTATGCTGAATGCGCGCACTGGCCGAGCCGCCGAGCGCAAAGGCCATAGCGGCGACGAGTGCCCCGCCCGCATGCCAGCCGCGGTCGTGGAAGTACAGGATAATTCCGATGGCACCGAGGAACAAATAAGCGAAGGTCACCGCATCGAAGGCGTGCAGACTGATCGATGCATTGGAGGCGGCCAGCAGCACATGGAGCGGCGAGAACAAGAGCGACTGCGGATCGGAAATCTGCGACCAGCCGGCGAAGACATTCGGCGACCACCACGGCCATTCACCGCGCGCAAGCGAGCGCGCAAGAAATTGCACCTGCGGAAAGAATTGCGATTTCGCATCCCATGGGATCGTCACCTCGCCGGAAAGCCACGGCCAGACCGGCAGCAGGAAGGCGAGCACGAAGATCGCGATCGTGAGCGCGAGCGGCCACGAGGCCGCTCGCGCCGACATCTGCACGCATGCGTCAGCCCAGCGTGATGTATGATCCAGCGCGACGGCCGGCACCTTGTTCAGGTTCATTCGCTCTATCCGGTCCTACGACTGTTCGCAGCATACCCTGTTTGCCCGCGCGGCGGCGGACCGCGGCGATGTCGCACCGCCAAGCAAGCGCGTACACGGTGGATCGTGGCGGCGCCGCGTCCTATCATGGACCGAGAATACAAGGGAGCGTTCACCCGATGACGACCACCCCCATGCTGCCACGGGAGCGTTGCGATTTCTCGGCGATCGTCGACCGGCCACCGCTCAAACTGCCCGGCGATGCGCGGCTCGTGTTTTGGACCATCGTCAACTATGAAGTGTGGGACATCGGACGGCCGATGCCGCGTCAGGTTCTTCCTGCGCCGACCGGCGTGCCGCTACTGCCCGACGTGCCGCACTGGAGCTGGCATGAATACGGCATGCGCGTGGGCGCCTGGCGCTTCTTCGAACTTTACGAGCGCCTCGGCGTGAGGCCAACCCTCGCCATCAACGCGCGGACCTGCGAGGACTACGCTCGCGTTGCCGAGGAAGCAAAGCGCCTGTCCTGGGAATTCATGGGCCACGCCTACGATCAGATGCCCATCCACAAAGTCGAGGACCAGGCAGCGATGATCAATCGCTCCATGGACATCCTCGAACGCTTTACCGGCCAGCGCCCGCTCGGATGGCTCGGACCAGGCCTGACGCAGACGCTGGAAACGCCGGAGCTTCTGGTCAGCGCCGGCGTGAAATACATCGGCGATTGGGTCTACGACGATGAGCCGACCGTCATCCGCACCGCCAACGGTCCGCTCGTCACGCTGCCCTACACGGTCGAGATCAACGACATCGGCATGATGATCGTGCAGCACCACGAAAGCGAATATCTCGCCCGACGCGCGATCGATCAGTTCGACCGCCTCTACGCCGAGGGAAAGAATCGCGCCAAGATCATGGCGCTCGCGATCCATCCGTATATCAGCGGTCAACCGCACCGCATCAAATACCTGGAAGCGATCTACGATCACGCGCGGCGCTTTCCGGGCGTGCTGCACTGGAACGGCGCCGAGATCCTCGACTGGTATCTCGCCGCTACCAAGGCAACGAAGACCCACGTCGCGGCTTAGCCTCCATTTGGCCCGAAAGTGAGGGGCAACGAACCGACCGCGTTGTAAATACCTGTTTCAAATCAGCCGGTTGAAAGCCGCAAACCGTGCCCCGGGGGTGCTCTTCAGTGCTGCCCCAAGCCGAACATGTCTTTTTATTAAGTAGGCGGCCCGGGAAGGGCTGATAGTATGGTCCGTTGGCTAGCAGGCGGTTGGGGAAGGCGTGCGTGGCGTTAACGCTAATGCCCCGTTTTCACGGGCGGCCGTAGCGTTGAAAGTCGGCTCCATGTTCGACGGGTGGCACACGCGTGCTCCGGCGATCGACGCCAGGAGCCTTCGCCCCGTCTTTGTCGCCTTTATGGGATTATGTCTCGTGCAAATGCTGTCCGGGTGCATGTTCACCTCCGAGCGGGCTGAGCTCGCGGCCGAGATCCCGCCCAAATATGGCGCCGGGCAAGGCGAGTCCGCGCCGCCGAGCCTCGACTGGTGGCGCGGCTTTCGCTCGCGCGAGCTCACCAATCTGATCGAAGAAGCGCAGATCGCCAATTTTGATATCGGCGCAGCCATCGGCCGCATCCTGCAGGCCGACGCGCAGGCCAAAATCATCGGCGCGCCGCTGTTGCCGGCGGTCGACTTCGTCGGTTTTGCAGAGCGGTTCAAGAACCCCGGTGGGCCGGAGCGGAACCTTTTCCATGCCGCGCTGAACGCCAGCTACGAAATCGATTTCTGGGGCAAGAACCGCGCTGCCTCGCGCGCCGCGCAAGAAACGGCCGTGGCCAGCCGGTTCAACAAGGAGGTGGTCGTCCTTTCAACCATCGCGGCAGTCGGCAACACGTATTTCCAGGTGCTCTCGGCACAGGACCGCCTGCGGATCGCGCGGGAGAACTTCAACGCCGCCAACCGAATTCTCAATTTGATCAAGCAGCGGTTCGAGGCCGGCACCGCCTCGCAGCTCGATGTGGCACAGCAAGAAAGCCTGGTCGCCCAGGTCCGCGCCAACATTCCCCTGTTCGACCAGGCGGTGCGCCAGAACATTGCCGTCCTTGCCGTGCTGATCGGCAAGCCGCCGGTCGAAGTCGTCATCAAAGGCGGCAACATTTTTCAGCTGACGATTCCGCGCGTGACACCAGGGTTGCCCTCGGAACTCTTGTTCCAGCGTCCCGACATTCGCGCCGCCGAGGCCAATCTCGCGTCGGCAGACGCCAGCGTTGAGCAGGCGCGGGCCGCGTTCTTCCCGACCATTTCGCTGACCGGCCAAGGCGGCTACGAAAGCAACGTGCTCAAGCTCCTGTTCACGCCGCAAAGTGCTTTCTACAACATCGCCCTTAACGTCACGCAGCCGCTGCTCGACGGCTTCCGGCTTGAAGGGCAACTCGAGCTGGCGCAAGGCAGGCAATTCGAGTTGGTGAAGGTTTATTGCCAGACCATCCTCTCCGCCTTCGGCGACGTGGAGATTGCGCTCATCGCCATCGCCGACTCGCTCGAACGCGAGCGTCTGCAGCTGCTCGTCCTCAACAGTTCGCGTGAAGCGTTCCGGCTTGCGGAGGCGAGACTGCGTGAAGGCACAGTCGATCTCGTCACCGTGCTGCAGACGCAGCAGACTCTGTTCACCGCAGAAGACAATTACTCGCTTGCGCGTCTTGCGCGGCTGCAAGCGGTGTTGAGTCTTTTCCAGGCGCTCGGCGGCGGTTGGATGCCGCCGGGGGTCGCAGCCGGTAACGTGATACAATGACGCTCAAACGGCGCATCACCGTGCTCATGATCGCTGCCGTAGTCATCGCGGCGGTCGTCGGTGTCTATTACATGCCGCAGTGGCAACAGACGCTGGCGGCGGTTTCGAAGGGCGGTCGCCGCGGCGGGCCGCCCGCGAGCGATCCGGTTCCCGTTCTCGTCGCTGCCGCGCGCGTGGCCGATGTGCCGGTCTATCTCGACGGGGTGGGCACCGCCAAAGCGCTCAACACCGTGACCGTTCGCTCCCAGGTCGACGGCAGAATCGTCGATATATATTTCACGGAAGGGCAGGACGTGCCGAAGGGATATGTCCTCGCCAAGATCGATCCCGTCACTTACCAGGCTGCCTACGACCAGACCGTCGCCAAGAAAGCGCAGGACGAAGCGCAACTTGCTAACGCGAAGCTCGACCTCGACCGCTACACGCGTCTTGCGGCGACCAACGCGGTCAACAAGCAGCAACTCGATACTCAGAGGGCGCTGGTCGCCCAACTCGAGGCGCAGATCAAGCTCGACCAAGCCGCGATCGACAACGCGCGCGCCATCCTGTCCTATACCGACATCGTCGCGCCGATCGCCGGCCGTACCGGTATCCGCCTGGTCGATGTGGGCAATCTCGTGCGCGGGGCGGAAGCGAACGGCATCGTCATCCTCACGCAGCTGCGGCCGATCTCGGTCTTCTTCAGCCTGCCGCAGCAGAATCTCCCGGCTCTCACCAGAGGCATGGCCGAAGGCAAGCTTCCGGTCGACGCCTTGACCGCCGATGGCAAGAGCGCACTCGACCAGGGCAAGGTGATGGTGATCGACAACCAGGTCGACCCAACCACCGGGACAGTGAAACTCAAGGCGGAATTTCCCAATGCGAGCCTTCAGCTCTGGCCGGGGCAGTTCGTCAACGTTCGGGTGCTGATCGACACGTTGCGGCAGGTGGTGGTGGTGCCGACCGCCGCCGTCCAGCGCGGTCCCAACGGGCCGTTCGCCTACGTGCTCAGGGAAGGAGATACCGTCACGGTGCGGCGCGTGACGCTGACGCAGCAGGACGATCTGCGCGCGGTGGTTGCCACCGGCTTGCAGGCGGGCGAGCGCGTCGTCACGACCGGCTTTTCCCGTCTCGCGGAGGGCGCGCGGGTAGTAGTGTCGGACGCCGAAGATGCGGGGCAAATCGCGCCCGAGGCGCGGCCTCGCCCGGACGGAACTCGCGGCACCCGCGGAGCGGAGAAAGGAAGGCGTAGCTCGAGCGCGGATCTGCCGCGCACAGCCAACCCATGAGCGTGTCGTCGCCGTTCATCCACCGCCCGATCGCAACCTCTCTGCTCGGGGTCGCGGTCATGCTCGGCGGTCTGCTCGGCTATCTGTGGTTACCGGTCTCGTCGCTGCCGCAGGTCGATTTTCCCACCATCCAGGTGACGACCCAGCTTCCCGGCGCAAGCCCCGACGTGATGGCATCCCTGGTGACGGCACCGCTCGAGCGAAATTTCGGGCAGATTCCCGCGCTCCAGCTGATGACGTCATCGAGCTCATTCGGGGTGAGCCAGATCACGTTGCAGTTCGATCTCAACCGCGACATCGATGCCGCCGCGCAGGACGTGCAGGCTGCGATCAATGCGTCCGGATCGACGCTGCCGAGAAACCTGCCGTACCCGCCGGTTTATTCCAAGGTCAATCCCGCCGATGCGCCGATGGTGACGCTGGCGATCACCTCGGACACGATCTCGCTGCGCGCGCTCAGCGACATCGCCGACACCCAGCTCGCACCGCGGCTGAGCGAGCTGACCGGCGTGGGCCGCGTGACGGTGCAGGGCAACATCCGGCCGGCGATCCGCGTTCAGGCTGATCTCTCGCGTCTTGCCAATTACGGCATCGCCCTCGAGGACCTGCGCAACGTGATTCTCGCGGCCAACGTCGCCGGTCCGAAAGGCTCGCTCGACGGCGCGCATCAGTCCTACACCATTGCGGCCAACGACCAAATCACCGTGGCTGCGGCCTATCGCAACATCATCGTCACGTACCGCAACGGCGCGCCGGTACAGCTCCAGGATGTGGCCGACGTCGTCGACGGCCTCGAGAACACCAAGGTCGCCGGCTTCTACCAGGGCATGCCGGCTATCGTCGTCGATATCCAGCGCCAGCCCGGCGCCAACGTGATCGAGACGGTGCAGCGCATCAAGAACGAGCTGCCGAAACTGCAGCGCGCCATGCCAATCGGCGCGACGCTCACGATCGTGCACGACGCCACCGCCAGCATCCGCGCATCGGTGCGCGACGTGCAATTCACGTTGATCTTGAGCGTGGCGCTGGTGATCACCGTCGTGCTCATTTTCCTGCGCACCGTCCGCGCCACCATCATCGCCGGCGTCGCGTTGCCGCTGTCGATCATCGCCACCTTCGGCGTCATGTGGTTCTGCGGGTTTTCGCTCGACAATCTGTCGCTCATGGCGCTGACCATCGGCACCGGCTTCGTCGTCGACGATGCGATCGTCATGATCGAGAACATCGTGCGCCACATGGAGAACGGCGAGCGCCCGTTCCAGGCCGCGCTGCGCGGCGCGAGCGAGATCGGGTTCACGATCATTTCGCTCACGTTCTCGCTGATCGCGGTGTTCATCCCTCTGCTGTTCATGACCGGCCTGGTCGGCCGCATGTTCCGCGAATTCGCGCTGACGCTGACCATCGCCGTCGTGACCTCGGCGGTGGTTTCGCTGACGTTGACGCCGATGATGTGCAGCCGGCTGCTCCGACATAAGGGAACGGACTCCCCGAGCGCCGGCATCACCCGGATATTTCACCGCGCGGTCGATGGCTCGGTCGAGCTCTACCGGCGCAGCCTGGAGTGGGTGCTGCGCCACGAGACGCTGACGCTCATCGTGACCGGCGGCACGCTCATTGCGACGATCTGGCTCTACATCATCATTCCCAAGGGGTTCCTGCCGCTGCAGGACACCGGCCTCATCTTCGCGGTCATGGAAGGCGGGCAGGAGATCTCGTTCACCGAGATGAAGCGGCTGCAGGCAACCGTGGAGGGCGCGATCCGCAAGGATCCCGACGTGACTGGCGTCGTGTCCGTCATCGGGGTGACGCCGATCAATGCCTCGCCGAATGCCGGGCGGCTCGCCATCACGCTGCGCTCGCGCGACGAGCGCGAAACACCGGTGACTACGGTCATCGAACGGTTGCAGCGGGCGGTCGCCGCGGTTCCCGGCGTCGTGGTCTATTTTCGGCCGGTGCAGGACATCCAGATTTCGACGCGGCTGAGCCGCGCGCAGTATCAATACACGCTCACCGGCACCGACGCGAAAGAGGTCGACGAGTGGGTGGCGCGGCTTGCGCAAAAGCTGCGATCGTCGCCGGTGCTCCAAGACGTCGCCTCGGAGGCGCAGAATGACGGGTTCCGATTGCAGGTCGACGTGGATCGCGAGACGGCTGGACGCCTCGGCGTCTCCATGCAGACCATTATCGACACGTTGAGCGACGCGTTCGGGCAGCGGCAGATCTCGACCATCTACGGGCAGGCCAACCAGTATCGCGTGATCCTCGAAGCGAAGCCCGAGTACCAGAACGATCCCTCGTCCTTGTCAAAGCTCTACGTTCCCGCTTCGGGCGTCCAGGCGGTGGCCCAATCCACGTCATTGACCTCGACATCGCCGACCGTCATTCCAACGGTCTCCGGCAGCCCTATGGTGCCGCTGAGCGCGGTTGCCCGCTTCGAGCACACGACCGCGCCGCTGGTAATTGCCCATCAGGAGCAGTTTCCGGCAACCACGATCAGCTTCAATCTCGCTCCCGAGGCCGCGCTCAGCGACGCGGTGGAGGCGATTTCGCACGCCCAGCGCGAGATCGGGATGCCGAGCTCGGTGATCGGCAGCTATTCCGGCGATGCCGCCGAATTTGCGAAATCGCTTGCCGGCGAGCCCTGGCTAATTCTCGCGGCCGTGGTGACCATCTACATCGTGCTCGGTGTGCTCTACGAAAGCTTCATCCACCCGCTCACCATCCTCTCGACGCTGCCGTCGGCCGGCGTCGGCGCCCTGCTCGCGCTTATGCTCTACAAGCAGGACCTCTCGGTGGTGGCGCTGATCGGCATCGTGCTGCTGATGGGCATCGTGAAGAAGAACGCGATCATGATGATCGACTTCGCGCTCGAAGCCGAGCGTAAGCAGGGGCTATCGCCCCGGGAGTCGATCGTCCAAGCTTCGCTGTTGCGGTTTCGTCCGATCATGATGACCACCTTGGCGGCCTTGTTTGGCGCCATTCCGCTCGCATTCGAATCGGGCACCGGCTCGGAGCTGCGCAACCCACTCGGCATCACCATTATCGGCGGGCTGCTGCTGAGCCAATTGCTCACGCTCTACACCACGCCGGTCATCTATCTCGCGATGGAGCGCGTGAAGACGCGGCTGAGCCGGCCGGCGCCGCTGCAGCCGGAGCTCGACTTGCCGGATCAGCCCGAGCCGTCACAGCACCCGGCGGAATGAGGCATGAGCGTAGCCGCGCCATTGCCGACTTGTGGCGTCGCGCTGCACCGCATCCGGGATACGCGCAGGGAGCCGGACTGAGGCCATGAACGGCACGAGCTTTTCCGAAGCGTTTATCCGGCGGCCGGTCGGCACCACGCTGCTCGCGATCGGTTTGTTTCTGGTAGGGGCGGTGGCCTACCAGTTCCTGCCCGTCGCCAGCATGCCGACGGTCGACTTTCCCACGATCGCGATCACGGCCAATCGACCGGGCGCCGATCCCGAAACCATGGCGGCGACCGTGGCGGCGCCGCTCGAGCGCCGCCTCGCGGAAATCGCGGGCGTGACCGAGCTCACCTCCCGCAACTCCATGGGCTCGACGCGGATCACGGTCCAATTCGACCTCGCCCGCAACATCGACGGCGCCGCGCGCGACGTGCAAGCGGCGATCAACGCCGCGCTTACCAATCTGCCCGGGGACCTGCCGTCGCGGCCGACATTCCGGAAGGTCAACCCGGCGGCGACGCCGATCATGATCCTGGCGCTCACCTCGAACATCGCTCCGCCGAGTGCGCTCTACGACGCCGCCGATACCGTGATCGCCCAGCGCCTCTCCCAGGTCGACGGCGTCGCCGAGGTCAGCGTCAACGGCGCCGAGCAACCCGCGATCCGCGTGCGCGTCGATCCGATCGCGCTCGCCTCGATGGGATTGAACATGGAGGACGTGCGCACCGCGATCGCCAACAGCAACGGCATCGGCCCGGTCGGGATGTTCGACGGCCAGGAACGCGCGATCAGCATCGCCACCAATGATCAGCTGCGCGCCGCGCCGGACTACGATCCTATCGTCGTGCGCAATGCCAATGGAACGGTGGTGCGGCTTTCGGCGGTCGCCTCGATCGAGTCTGGCGTGCGCAACAGCCGCACCGCGGCCTGGTTCAACGGTCAACCTTCCGTGCTGTTGATCATCAACAAGCAGTCGAACGCCAATGTGATCGAGACCGTCGACCGCATCTACCAGCTCTTGCCCGAGATCAAGCGCTGGATCTCGCCGGGCATCGACATCACGGTGATGTCCGACCGCACCAGCACCATTCGCGCGAGCGTGTTCGACATGCAGCTCACGCTGATCGCCACCGTCATTCTGGTCATGCTGGTGGTATTCGTCTTCCTGCGGCGCGCAGCGACCACGATCGCCGCCGGCGTCACGGTGCCGCTGTCGCTCGCCGGCACCTGCGCGATGATGTGGCTCGCCGGCTTTTCCATCGACAATTTGTCGCTAATGGCGCTCGCGGTGTCGGTCGGTTTCGTAGTCGACGATGCCATCGTCATGATCGAGAACTGCTTCCGCAATCTGGAAAAGGGCATGTCGCCGTTCCGCGCGGCCATCGAAGGCGCGCGGCAGATCGGATTCACCGTGCTTTCCATCAGCATCTCGCTGGTCGCCGCCTTCATCCCGCTGCTGTTCATGACCGGGCTGGTCGGCCGCATCTTCCGGGAATTTTCGGTGACGCTCGCCTTCGCGATCGCGGTTTCGACCGTGATATCGCTCACAGTGACGCCGATGATCTGCGCGCACTTCGTGCGCAAGCCGCCGAGCCCCGATGCGACCTGGCTCGATCGTGCGGTCGAGCGGGTCATGGGCTTGATGGTGCGCGGCTACGCCAAGAGCCTCGCGGCCGCGCTGCATCATCAGGGGCTCATGCTGCTGATCGTGACCGCGACGCTGGCGATCACGGTCATGCTCTATGTCAGGACGCCCAAAGGCTATTTCCCGCAGGATGACACCGGCCTGATCTGGTGCAGCACCCAGGCCTCGACCGAGATTTCGTTCCAGGCCATGTACGACCTGCAACAGAAGGCGGAGGCGCTGGTGCGCGCCGATCCCGCTATCGCCAATGTCGGATCTTCCCTCGGCTCGCTCGGCTTTACTGCTTCGGTCAATCGCGGCTCGCTGTTCATCGCACTCAAGCCGCTGGCGGAGCGCGGGGGACTGTCAGCGCAGGCGGTGGCCAATCGTTTGCGGCAGAAAACCGCCGATATTCCCGGGCTACGCCTCTACTTCTTCCCCATGCAGGACGTGCGGGTCGGCGGTCGCCAGAGCGATGCCGCCTACCAGTACACGCTCTGGGACGCCAATTACCAAGAGCTGCTGGCGTGGGCGCCGCGCGTGTTCGAAAAAATCCAGAGCCTGCCGGAGCTGGTCGACGTCTCGATCGACCGCGAACAGGGCGGGCTGCAGGTGAACGTGTCGATCGACCGCACGGCGGCGGCGCGGCTCGGCGTGCGCGTGCAGGACATCGCCAACGCGCTCAACAACGCCTACTCGCAGCGCCAGATCTCCACCCTCTACACCCAGCGCAACCAGTATCGCGTGGTGCTGGAGATCGATCCGCAATATCAGCGCGATCCGAACGACCTCGACCGCATTTACGTGAGCGGCGCCAACAATACCCAGGTTCCGCTCACGGCGGTGACCAAGATCGAGCGCGGGCTTTCACCGCTGGTGGTCAGCCACCAGGGACAGTTCCCCGCGATCACCATCAGTTTCGGCCTGCGCGAAAACGTCACCATCGAGCAGGCGACGCGGCGCATCGACCAGGCGGTCGCCGAGCTGCACATTCCTGACGCGCTGCACGCCGAATATGCCGGCGATGCCCGCGCCTATCGGGCTTCGATCGGCGCACAGCCGCTGTTGATCGTGGCGGCGCTCATCGCCGTCTATATCGTGCTCGGCGTCTTGTACGAGAGCCTGGCGCATCCGCTGACGATCATTTCCACCCTGCCGTCGGCGGGCCTCGGTGCGCTCTTGGCCCTGCAGATTTTCAGCACCGAGCTTTCGCTGATCGCGTTCATCGGCATCATCCTCTTGATCGGCATCGTCAAGAAGAACGGAATCATGATGGTCGACTTCGCGCTGGAAGCGGAGCGCAAGGGGGCACTGCCGCCGGAGCGGGCGATCTTCGAGGCCTGCCTCGAGCGCTTCCGCCCGATCATGATGACGACCATGGCGGCGCTTCTGGGCGCGCTGCCGCTGATGATCGCCACCGGCCCGGGATCGGAACTGCGCCGGCCGCTCGGCATCACCATCGTGGGCGGCCTGCTCGTCTCACAGATGCTCACGCTCTATACGACGCCGGTGATCTATCTGTTGCTCGACAAGCTGCATCGGCGGCTGTGGGGTGCGCGCGTGCACCACGAGCCCGGCCATTTGCTGCGCTCCGCCACGCGGGCGCTGCGCCCGTAGCGCCGGCGGGTGCGCGGAAAAGAGCGTTCCTCCCTACCCCGTCTTCGCCTCCGGCGGCGGCAGATCGGCGAGCTCCTGCGCATAGGCCTGATCCATGCGCGGCGCGAGGCCGTGCTTGGCCAGCTCGTCGGCAAATATCTTGCGGATGCTCGGCATCTCATCGGCATAATCGATCTGATCACCGCCGAGGCGGCGGCTGATCCAGGCCTTGGGCACGCCCTGCACGTTGCGGATGGCAACACCCTCGTGCTTGAAGGCGAGATAGCGCGCCGGCGTGGTCCCGCTGTTGAAGTGCTGGTGGAACCACATGTTCGGCGGCACGATCAGCGTGCCGACCTCCCAGTCGTAGCGCTTGGGCGCATCGCCCTCCGGCCACATCAGCGAGTAGCCTTCGCCGGAGAGGATGATCACGTGCGCGCCGGGGCCGTGGGCGTGGCCCTTCTTGTAGGTGCCGATCGGAAACTGCGAGATGTGGCTGTTCATCGAGCCCTTGGCCATGTTGAAGCGGATATGGCCGCCGCCGGCGCCGCGCTCCTTGGCGGCAATCAGTGGCAGATTGACCGCGTCCGCCACGAAATTGGTGACGAGGAGGAGGCCCTTCTGCTCGCCCTTAGCGCTGAAATAGTCGGGCTCGCCGTTGAAGCGATCTTTGAAATCGTGCTTGGTATTGAAGACGAATTCGATGTCTTCATAGAGATTGATCACCGGCGGCGCATTGGTGACGGCGACGTAGCGCGCCGGCGCCTGCCCGGAGCCATTGAAGTGCTGGTGGGAGCAGTTGAGCGGGATGGCGAACATCGCGCCCGCCTTCCACTCGAACGTGATGCGGCGGCCCTCGTCGTTCCACACGGTGGTCGAGCCGCGGCCGTCGAGCACCAGGATCATCTCCTCGAACAACTGCCGCTGCGGCTCGAGCTTCTTGCCGGGCGGGATCTCGCACACGTAGCAGTCGTTGGAGGTGCGCGACGCCTCATGATTGATGTAGACGCCGCGGCCGCCGCGCCGTGCCCAGGGCTTTAGCTCCACGGTGCGCAGATTGCGCACATAATGCGCACTGAGGATGTCGAGACCTTCGCCGCGCACCCAGCGCAGGTAGGGCGTATCCTTTTCGGTGGAGAATTTCTTCGCCAACTCTTCCGGGACGACGGCGTCCTTGGCCATGCCTCGCTCCTTCCCTTAATCGCACTCTCACTCGTCCTGCCCGCGCGCGTCGCGGGCATCCACGTCTTTATGGCAGCGCAAAGACGCGGACGGCCCTGATTACTGGCTGCTGATAGCGACGCATTTGTCGGCCTTCATGCGCAGATAGATCGAATCGCCGGTCGGCGTGCGCAGCGATGGATGCGCTTTCGCCAACAGGACAACATCGCCGACCCTGACGTGAAAATCCAGGTAGTCGCCGAGGAAATCCTTGGCGTCGACCGTGCCCTTGCAGACGTTGTCGCCATCGGCGGCCGCCGGCGGCGCTTCCGACAATTCCACGTCCTCCGGCCGCACCGATACGACCACCGCTCCGTTGTTGCTCACCCCCTCGCTCGGATGCGCCTTGAGTTCGCCCATGGCCGAGCTGACGACGCAGCGGCCATCGTGGATGGCGGTCACGGTTCCGCCGATGAAGTTGGTGGTGCCGACAAAATCGGCGACGAATTTGTCGCTCGGCTGCTCGTAAATCTGCCGCGGCGTGCCGATCTGGATCACTCGGCCTTCGTTCATCACCGCGATCTCGTGCGAGAGCGCGAGCGCCTCGGTCTGGTCGTGAGTGACGTAAACGGTCGTGAGACCGAGATCGCGCTGCAGCCGCTTGAGCTCGGTGCGCATGCGGTCGCGCAGCTTGGCATCGAGATTGGAGAGCGGCTCATCGAGCAGCAGAAGCTGCGGCTCCATGACCAAGGCGCGCGCGAGCGCGAGCCGCTGCTGTTGGCCGCCGGAGAGCTTGGTGGCATCGCGATCCACCAGCGCATCGAGCGCCACGGCGTGCAGCACCCGCATGACCCGCTCGCGGATATCCTTCTTGGCAAGCCTGCGCACCTCGAGCGGGAACGCCGCGTTCTGAAATACGTTCATGTGCGGCCAGATGGCGTACGACTGAAACACCATGCCGAAATTGCGCCGGTTCGGCGCAACGAAAATGCCCTTGTTCGACGAATAGACGAGGCGACCGCCGACCTCGATCTCGCCCGCACTCGGCTTCTCAAGTCCGGCGATCGAGCGCAGCGTCGTGGTCTTGCCGCAGCCCGACGGTCCGAGCAGCGTGAACAGCTTGCCCTCCGGCACCTCGAACGAGACGTCCTGCACGGCCTTGACCGCGCCGCCGCGCTCGTTGGCATATTCGGTGAAAAGCGATCTAACGCCGAGCACTTTTCGCCTTTGCATTCTTTAGGTTTCAGCGATCCCGAACCGCCGACCGGCAAGCTGCGCCAGCATAACCAGCAGGAACAGCGCGAGGATCAGCATGACGCCGAGCGCGGAAAGCTCCACATACTGCCCATTCTGCCACAGCTCCCAGATCATGATCGAGACCACCTCGCTGCCCGGCGAGTAGAGCAGGATCGAGCTCGACAACTCGCGGATCGAGACGATCATCACGTAGATAAAGCCGGCGAGCAGTCCCGGCTTCAACAGCGGCAGGACGACGCGGCGAAAGGTCATGCTCCAGGAGGCTCCGCTCATGGCGGCCGATTCCTCGAGCTCCTTGTGGATCTGCAGCATCGAGGCCGAACTGTAGCGCATGCCGTACGGCAAGAAGCGCGTCACATAGGCGATGAAGATGATCCACAGCGTGCCGTAGATGCCGATGTCGATGTAGAGATAGCAGACCATGATCGCGAGCCCGAGCACCAGCCCGGGAAAAACCAGCGGCAGCGACGCCAGATTGTCGAGCATCCAGCGTCCCGGCACTTTGGTGCGCACGACGATCCAGGCGATGACCGCCGACACCAGCATGACGGTGGTGGCGCTGCCGAGCGCGAGCAGGACGCTGTTCCAAACCGTGTTCATGAATTGCGGATAATCGAGCACCGCGCGGTAGGAATCGAGGCTGACGCGGCTGAGCGCCGCCCAGGACGGCGCGCTGTAGAACTTCTGTAGCGAGGACCAAACCAGAACCAGGAACGGCAGCAGCACGATCACGATGAAATAGAGGATGAAGATTGCCGCGGTGACATAGCGCCAACGACCCAAGTCGATGGTGCGCGGACGAAAGCCCTTGCCGGTGACGGTCGAAAATCGTCCGCCCCGACTCGAGAGCCGCGACTGCGCATAGATGCCGAGCGAGGTGATGAGCAGCAGCGTCACGGCATAGGCGGCGGCGAGCCCGATCTGGCTCGGATATTGGTGGATCGCCTGATAGATCGACGAGGTGTAGACGTGGATGCCCACGGGCAGCCCGAGCAGCGCCGGCACCTCGAACGATTCAATCGCACGCACGAACAGGATCAGCAGCGCCCCGAGCGCCGCCGGCCAGGCCAGCGGCAACGTGACCCGGCGCGCGATCTGCGGCACGGAAGCTCCACTCATGGCGGCTTGCTCTTCGAGGGCGGGATCCATGGAACGGAACGCGGCCGTCATCAGCAGAAAAGCCACAGGCGAGTAGTGCAACCCATCGACCCAAATCATCCCCGCCATGGTGTAGGCGTTGACGAACACGGCGTCGGTGTCGAACAGTTTCTGCAGGGCGAGATTGATCAGGCCGATTTTCGGGCTCGCCAGGAGAATCCACGAGACCGTGAAGAGAATGCCTGGAATCACCAATGGGATGATCGCCAGGGCGAAGAACAGCGTCTTGAACGGCGTATTGGTGCGTTCGTTCATCCAGGCGAGCGCGGTGCCGACCACGAGCGCGAGCAGGGCGGCGCCGATTGAGAATTGCAGGGAATTGAACAAAAGGCGCGCGTTGTCGCTGCTCATGTAGGCGGTGCGGAAATTCTCGAGCGTGTATTGCGCAGGTAGCTCCGCCGTCTGCGGCGTGAGAAAGCTTTGCCAAAGCAAAAACACGAGCGGTACGAGGGAGAGCCAAACGACCAGCGCCACCGGGGCGCCGATCAGCACCCATCTCGCATCGAGCCCAGGTGCAACGGCCGGCAAAGGAGCGAGCCGCCCAACCGCTTCGGTCACAGGGGCGCTCCGCGTAACCCCTCAAATGCAGAGGCTCGCGCCGCAGCGTCCCCTCCCCCGCGTGCGGGGGAGCGACAGGGAGGGGGCACACGGACTCGGTCTGATAGGCCCCCTCCCCACCCCACCCCCGCACGCGGGAGAGGGAGCAGACCGAGCTTGC
>CBFGVM010000028.1:0-18914 GCA_965652015.1 uncultured Alphaproteobacteria bacterium | reverse complement strand
GAACTGGCAGCGCTCGTCGTCACGCAGGAAACTGACGATCTTGGTGATATCGCTGGAGAGCGCGTCGACGGTCAGCACGCAGTTGGCAATGCGATGGCCGATGACCGAGCCCGGGAGAGCGCCGGCGATGATCTCGCCGAGTTTGTCGAGCCTGTCGTCCATGGCGAAAAACCCATCACCGCTCGATGGTACCGGTGCGGCGGATCTTCTTTTGCAACAGCAACACGCCGTAGAGCAGCGCTTCGGCCGTCGGCGGACAGCCGGGCACATAGATATCGACCGGCACGATGCGATCGCAGCCGCGCACGACCGAATAGGAATAGTGGTAATAGCCGCCGCCGTTGGCGCACGAGCCCATGGAAATGACGTAACGCGGCTCCGGCATTTGGTCGTAGACCTTGCGTAGCGCGGGCGCCATCTTGTTGGTCAGCGTCCCGGCCACGATCATGACGTCGGACTGCCGCGGCGAGGCTCGCGGCGCAAAGCCAAAGCGTTCCGCGTCGTAGCGCGGCATCGACATCTGCATCATCTCGACGGCGCAACAGGCAAGCCCGAACGTCATCCACATGAGCGAGCCGGTGCGCGCCCAAATGATGAGGTCGTCCGCGGTGGTGACGAGGAAGCCCTTGTCGGCGAGTTCTCCGTTCAATCCGGCGAAGAAAGCATCGTCCGCGGGCCTGCTCGTGCGCGGATCGACAACGCCCTTGGCGGGCGGGACGATGACTCCCGTGCTCTCTAATCCCATTCAAGCGCTCCTTTGCGCCACTCATATATGAAGCCCACGGTCAGAACGCCAAGGAACACCATCATCGACCAGTAGCCGTAGAGACCGAGATCGCCCAGCGCCACCGCCCAAGGAAACAGGAAGCTCATTTCGAGATCGAAAATGATGAAGAGGATCGCCACCAGGTAGAAGCGCACGTCGAACTTCATGCGCGCGTCGTCGAAGGCATTGAACCCGCATTCGTAGGCGGAGAGCTTCTCCGGATCGGGCGCCTTGTAGGCGACGAGGAACGGCACGATCAGCAGCGCAAGCCCGATTGCGAGCGCAACCGCGATGAAGATCACAAGCGGAAGGTAGTCCAGCAATAGTTCGTTCATCGGCGAGCTAACCTCCGACGTTCCGGCCCCGTACGGAAAGCCCGCCTGCAGCCAAAGTGCCGTAGGCGCTTGTGAAATCGCCCTCGGTCACAGATCGGATTCGTTCCAAGGACGGGCGCGAGGAGGCTTAGCGCAGCGCACAATGCGAGGCAAGCCGGCGGCCGAGCCATAACTCGCCTCCCGCGCAGATCGAGCCATGCTCAACCATCCCGGCATCCATTTTGAGTTCAATGGATGCGAGACGTGCTGCACAACAGAAGCTCTGGGCTTCGGCCCGGTCCTCGCGTTAGGCTTCGCCGCAACCAGGATTGGTGCATAAGGAGGCGGCGGCATGCAGCGAAAGGTGATGATTTCGTGCGCGGTCACGGGCTCGGCAGACACCCCCGGCCGCAACCCCGCAGTTCCGGTGACGCCCGAACAGATTGCACAGTCAGCCATCGATGCGGCCAAGGCGGGCGCGGCTATCGTTCACATCCACGTGCGCGACCTCAAGACGACGCGGCCCAGCATGGACATCTCTCTCTACAAAGAGGTCGTCGACCGGATCAGGGGAAGCGGGAGCGACGTTATCATCAATCTCACCACCGGACCGGGGGCACGCTTCGTGCCGGCTGCCGACGATCCGCTAAAACCCGGGCCGGGAAGCACGATGAAGACACCGGCGGAGCGCGTTCAGCACATCGTCGCACTCAGGCCCGAAATCTGCAGCCTCGACATGGGCAGCATGAATATGGGTCCCTACGTCTTCATCAACACGCCGACCCACCTCGAAGCCATGGCGGTTGCGATCCGCGAGGCGGGCGTGCTGCCGGAACTCGAAGTGTTCGAGACCGGCCATCTGTTGCTTGCCAAGCGGCTGATCGAAAGCGGCCACATTAAGCCCCCAGGTATGTTCCAAATCTGCCTAGGCATTTCCTGGGCGCAGCCCGCGACCACCGAAGCCATGGCCTACATGCGAAGCCTGCTGCCCGCGGGCTCACCGTGGTTTGCGTTCGGCATATCGCTGCACCAATTCCCGATGGTCGCACAGGCGGTTCTGCTCGGCGGCCACCCACGCGTGGGGCTCGAGGACAACATCTATCTCGAGAAGGGTAAGCTCGCGCCGAGCAACGCCGCGCTCGTGGAGAAGGCAGTCAAGATTGTGGAGGTCCTCGGCGACGTCGTCGCGACCCCAGCCGACGCGCGCGCCATCCTCGGCCTGAATGCAGCGCACTAGGCCGGAATCTCGCCCAGTTTCTCGAGATTGATGCCTTTCGTTTCGATGGCGTACCACCAGGTGACGAGCGCGCCGACAAGGCTGGTGCCGACCAAGATCAGGAGAAGAAGGTCGGTGCCGATATCCTTGAGCAGGATCGGAAACAGGAACGCGGTCAGCACCGCGCCGATCTTGCCAAACGAGGCCGCGAAACCCGCACCTGTGCCGCGGATCGATGTCGGAAACACCTCGCCCGCAATCAAGTAGGTCATCGCGTTCGGACCGATATTGGTCATGAAGCTGAACAGCATGAAGCCGCCAAAGAGCAGCACGCTGGAGACCATTCCGCTGATGTGGAGCGACAGCGCCGCGAGCAGCAAGCCGGCCGCACAGCCGATGAAGCCGAGGATCTGGAGCCGGATGCGGCCGACGCGGTCGGCCAGCAGCACGGCAAACACGATTCCCACGATCAGCAGCACGTCGATGAACGCGGCTCCCTTCGTCGCCAGGATGTCGCTCTGAATGAGCTCGGCCGTGTTGCGGGGATGATTGATGCTGGCACCAATGATTGTCGCCAGGATAGTGGGCGTGAAAATTCCGATACCATAGGTGCCGAGATCCTGCAGGAACCATGGCACGGAAGCGAGGATGGTCCGGTGCAGATTCTTTCCCTGAAACAGCGCAAACCAACGCATCTTTCTCGGATGATGGTGCCGATCGCGAGTTGGCGGGGAATGCAGAACCACTTCTTTCGGGTAGGGAGGATCCCGCAACAAAAGCCGCTCGGTTGCCGCCTCCGCCTCGGCGACGCGGCCATGAAACATTAGCCAAAGCGGGCTTTGCACGATGAAGAAACGGCCGATGATGACCGGAACGGCGAGCACGATCGTGCTGGCATACATCCAGCGCCAAGCCTGCAGGTCGGGATTTTCAAACAGGATCAGGAAACCGACGGCCGTACCCACCAGACCGCCCACCGCCTGAAATCCGAACGCTGCCAACACCATCCGACCGCGAATGCGACTCGGAATGCTTTCGGAGATGATCAGATGGGCAGTCGGATAATCGCACCCCAGCGCGACCCCGATTCCGACCAGCGCCGCCACGGCGACCAGATAGGTTGGACTGAAGGTGAGCAGCACGGTGAAGATGCCAAACAGCACCATCTCGACGATGAACATCTGCTTTCGGCCGTACCGATCCGCCAGGCCCCCGAACAGCGTGGCGCCGACCAGGATGCCGAACAGCGAGGCCGCGGCGACGACGCCTTTCTCGGTCGCACCCAACGCGAACTCATCGGCCATCAACGGCAAGGCCACGCCGGTGGTGAAGACGACCATGCCTTCGAAAAATTTGCCGGCCGCGGCCAATCCCCAGATCAGCCACTGCATGTCTGTCAGTGGAGAAGAGCGAAGAGGCGTCGCGTCCGCCCACACCGGGGTCTCGTCGATGTAGTCCTGCACGGTCTTGCCGGATACGCCACTCGGTAGCGGCGGCGTGCGGTCCGAGGTCATGGCAGGAGACCGTGAGAATTCACTCGAAGGGGAGCGGAGAAGGAGGGCGTGCAAATCTAGAACTGCTTGTGACGGGCTTCAAGGCGGCCTTGCCCTATTGGCTGCCCGGCTCACGTTCACGGCCGCCCGTTCGATTATATGTCCAGGCAGCGCACTCGGATCGGTCACCATCGACCAGCAGCAGACTGTATCTCGCTTGTCGCCTGCGCGGATTCAGCCCTAGCTTGTGCGGCAGCGATCGACCCCTCCGAACCGCCGGGATGCTCATGAAAGAGACAGCGGAATTGGCGCGTTACGCGACGACGTGTCGTTACGAGGACATCCCGCCTGACGTCGTCGAGCGCGCCAAGCAATGCATCACGGACACGGTCGCGGCCGTCGTGTTCGGCTATGACCTGCCCTGGAGTCGCATGATCGTCGCCTTTGCGCAAAAGAACGGGGCTGGGGGCAGTAGCCGCATTCTCGGAAGCGACGCGGCGCGGGTGCATGCGCCGGCGGCGGCCTTGGCCAACGGCGCGCTCGCGCATGCCTTCGAGATGGACAATTTGACCTGGCCGAACACGGGCGTGCATCCCGGCGCCACCCTATTGGCCTCCGGACTTGCCGTCGCCCAGGAGCGCGGAAGCGGCGGCCGCGACTTGATCACCGCCGTCGTCGCCGGCGCCGAGGTCATGATCCGCATCGGACGCGCGACGCGGCACAGCAACGAGGGTCGCGGCTTCCATGCGCCAGGCACCACCGGCCCGTTCGGTGCCGCAGTCACCTGCGGCAAGCTCATGGATTTCGATGCCGAGCGCATGCAAAACGCGCTCGGGATCGCCGGCTCGCTCGCCTGCGGGCTGCTCGAATTCGCCCGCGCGGGAAACGGTGCGATGGTGAAACGCCTCCACCTCGGGCGCGCAGCCGAGAGCGGCGTGCTCGCGGCTTCGCTTGCCGGGCAGGGCTTTACCGGGCCGGCCAGCGTGCTCGAAGGCGAGTTCGGATTTCTGCGCGTGTTCTGCGGCAGCGAATTCGATGCCCGCGAACTCACCCGCGGCCTAGGCGAGAGCTACGCGACACGCTCGATCATGCTCAAGCGCTTTCCCTGCCACATCACGGCACATACGTCCGTGCAGGCGGTTTTGGATTTGCGCGCCCAACATCGCTACGGGGCCGCGGATGTCGCCGCGATCCACATCGCCGGCAACGACAAGATGGCACGGGTCAACAACATTCCCTCCCCTGCCGACATCATGCTGGCGCAATACAGCATCCCGTTCTGTGTCGCGCTTGCCCACGTCCGCGACCCCCGCGACCCGCGCTCGTTCGATGAAAGCGCGCTGCGGGACGTGCAGATCCGCTCGCTCGCCCAACGCGTGGCGATCACGATCGCGGAGGGCCGTCCTACCCCGCTCGCGGCGGATGTCACGGTTACTCTCAAGGACGGACGCGTGCTGACGCGCTGCGTCACCGACTTCAAAGGAACCCCCGAACAGCCGCTCGAACAAGGGGAACTGCGCGAGAAGTTCCTGATGCTGACTCGCCACTGCCACCGCAATCACATGAGCGAAATGTTCGATCGCCTGCAAAATCTCGAACACGAAAGCGATCTCGATTGGATCGGCGTTGGCGAGCCATAGAGGTCATGGCGGAAACGCTGGCCGGCCCGATCAGCCTGGCCCCGGGATCACGCGCCGCGATCTTGAGACGCAACACGTCGCGCCCGTCGATGCCGTGTTCAATTTGCAAAGCTGCGCGATTGCCGACAGGTGATCGAATTGCCCCCCGACACGGGATTGCGCCAGCCATCGTGCGTGTCGAGCAACCGCGTGGCTCAAGGCCACGAAGAAAGCGAATTGCGACGTGCGTCGACAGAGCTGTGGTGTTGAAAAATGGCGGGAGCGACGGGGCTCGAACCCGCGACCTTCGGCGTGACAGGCCGACGCTCTAACCAACTGAGCTACGCCCCCGCGGGCGCGTTGCGGAGTTAAATACCGGTCAGGCGCAAGTCAAGGCAGCGTCCCAAAAGGCCTCGTTCTACGGGCAAATCAGAGGATTTGCTTTTCACGAGGCGCGCTCAAGGCCCGTCATTGGCCGCTTTCCGTGGATGGGCATTGAAAAAACCCGCATTTTTCGGCAATAAGTCATGGCCAGACCCTATCCGAATCGTCTAATGCGACAGCGTACCAAGCAGCTTTGACGACAGTTTCCGCCAACCAGGAGGGCCAGCCATGGCAGCGAAGAAACCGGGCGCACCCGCGACCGTGACCCTGAAGCATCTCGCCGCGAATCTCTCGGAATCCCATGAAATGTCGAAGAAGCAGACCGAGGCGATGCTCGGTGATCTCGTGAACTTGGTGACCAAACACCTCAAGAAGGGTGACCGCATCCGCATCGGTGGTCTCGGCATCCTGGTCGTGCGCAAGCGTGCAGCCCGCATGGGCCGCAACCCCGCGACCGGCGAACCGATCCAGATCAAGGCCAGCAAGAAGGTCGCCTTCCGAGCGGCCAAGGAGCTTAAGGAAGCAGTCTGACGACAAGCCGCCGTTGCGGCACCTCTTTCGCGTCCCGCCGGCGGCCGGTGCCCAGGCCGCCGACGGCTCTGTTTCTCGTTTACGAATGTACCGGGCGACCTTCGCGCGCGATTAGGACTGGCTTGGTAGTCGAGGGGCCGCAGGCGCAAAGGCCGAGTGGGCGGTGACGGACTCGAACCGCCGACATCCTGCGTGTAAAGCAGGCGCTCTACCCACTGAGCTAACCGCCCTGGCATCACCTTTATCGCCGTCACGCGCGGGGAGGCAAGGATGGCAGGCGATCGCTTTGGATCGGCGCTCCGCTCGCGGTGCCAAAAGTTCGCCCTTCCAAAACAATGACGGTGCCTCGAAGTGGCACCGTCACTAGGCTCTCGGGCGTAACTTGAGCGCGAGAAAATCAGGCGTCGGGGCGCTTGGCGATCTTGCCCGCGCGGAAGCCCGCCGCCACCGAGTCCTGCTCGCACATGTATGCGCCGCTTCTGGTCTTGCCGTAATTGCGGCTCCCGCTGCCGTGGTACACGTGCGACGCCGAATTGACCCAGACGACGGCATCGCTCGGGCAGTTCGCCTTGGCCTCGGCTTCGGTCGCATACTGGCCTTTGTCCGGCGCGGCGGCTGGACGTGCCGCGATCGGAACGCTGCGGCACTCGGCCATGAATGCGCGTTTGGTTTTCCCGCTCGCTTGAATGGAAGCTTTGTTCGCGGTCCAGTCGCTATTGCATTGCTTGGCAGTTTTCGGCTCGGCGATTGCCGATTGCGACCAAGCCAGCAGTCCCACCAATGCCGCACATAAAGCTGCGGCGACGTTCGGTCTCATCACACTTCCCTCCGGGAAAACGCCGCGAACGCTTATGGGGGAGCATCAGCGGCAAAGAACTACCGCGTTGAGAGGCTGCAAAACTCGAGGCGCAGCCTTGACCGGCAGCCCTGGAATGTTCTCTTTTTGTTCTAGAGATGTCAAGACAAATCGTGAACACACCAACAAAGAAAACGGCGACCCATAGGGGTCGCCGTTGAAGGTTACAGGTTTCGCTCGCGCCGTCAGTGGGCGGTGAGGGTCGATGAATCCGCGTCCACCGGCGGCTCGGTCGAGACCGAGGTTTCCGTCGGCTTGGCTTTCTCCTCATCCCATTCGATGGGCTCGGGCTTGCGCACGAGTGCGCGCGCCAAAACCTCGTCCATGCGCGAGACCGGAACGATGTCGAGACCCTTCTTGATGCTGTCGCTGATCTCGACCAGGTCCTTGGCATTCTCTTCCGGGATCAGCACGGTTTTCATGCCGCCGCGCGAGGCCGCGAGCAGCTTCTCCTTCAGGCCGCCGATCGGCAGCACGCGGCCGCGTAGCGTAATTTCGCCGGTCATGGCGACGTCGCGGCGCACCGGTATGCCGGTCATCACCGATACGATCGCAGTGACCATCGCGACGCCGGCGGAGGGGCCGTCCTTCGGAGTAGCCCCCTCCGGCACGTGCACGTGGATGTCCTTCTTGTCGAAGCGTGGCGGCTCGATGCCGAAGGCGATCGCGCGCATGCGCACATAGGAGGCCGCCGCGGAAATCGATTCCTTCATCACGTCGCGCAGGTTGCCGGTGACGATCATCTTGCCCTTGCCGGGCATCATGGCGGCTTCGATCGTGAGCAATTCGCCGCCCACGTCGGTCCACGCCAACCCGGTCACGACACCGACCTGGTCTTGGTCCTCGACTTCGCCATAGCGGAACTTCGGGACGCCAAGATAATCGGCGACGTTCTTGGCCTCGACCGTGATCGACTTGGTCTTCGAGAGCGTCAATTCCTTGACCGCCTTGCGGATCAAGGTGGAGAGCTCGCGTTCGAGATTGCGCACGCCGGCCTCGCGCGTGTAGCGCCGGATCACCAGCAGCAGCCCCTCGTCGTCGATCGACCACTCGTCGGAAGCGAGCCCGTGTTTGGCGGTCGCGTGCGGGATCAAATGCTTGCGCGCGATCTCGACCTTCTCGTCCTCGGTGTAGCCGGCGATGCGGATGATCTCCATGCGATCCATCAACGGCGGCGGAATGTTGAGCGTATTCGCCGTCGTGATGAACATCACATGGGAGAGATCGTAGTCGACCTCGAGGTAGTGGTCGTTGAAGGTGTGGTTCTGCTCGGGGTCGAGCACCTCCAGCAGCGCGGACGAGGGATCGCCGCGGAAATCGGCGCCCATCTTGTCGACCTCGTCGAGCAAGAACAGCGGGTTCGACGACTTCGCCTTGCGCATCGACTGGATGACTTTGCCCGGCATCGAGCCGATATAAGTGCGCCGGTGACCGCGGATTTCGGCCTCGTCGCGCACGCCGCCCAGCGACACGCGCACGAAGTCGCGGCCGGTCGCGCGGGCGATCGACTTGCCGAGCGATGTCTTGCCGACGCCGGGCGGTCCCACGAGGCACAGGATCGGGCCAGTCAGCTTATTGGCGCGCTGCTGGACGGCAAGATATTCGACGATCCGCTCCTTGACCTTTTCCAGGCCGAAGTGATCGTTATCGAGAATCTCTTGGGCGAGCTTGAGATCCTTCTTGACCTTGCTCTTCTTGTTCCACGGAATCGACAGCAGCCAGTCGAGATAATTGCGCACCACGGTCGCCTCGGCGGACATCGGCGACATCTGGCGCAGCTTCTTGAGTTCGTGGGTGGCCTTCTCGCGCGCCTCCTTCGAAAGCTTGGTCTTCTTGATCTTGTCCTCGATCTCAGCGAGCTCGTCTTTGCCTTCCTCGTCGCCCAGCTCCTTCTGGATCGCCTTCATCTGCTCGTTGAGGTAGTACTCGCGCTGCGTCTTCTCCATTTGCCGCTTGACGCGGGTGCGAATGCGCTTCTCGACCTGCAGGACGGAGATTTCGCTCTCCATGAGGCCGAGCACCTTTTCGAGCCGCTCTGTAACCGACGGCGTCTCCAGGATCAGCTGCTTGTCGGGAATCTTGACTGCGAGGTGCGAGGCAACCGTGTCGGCGAGCTTGGCATAGTCCTCGATCTGCTGGACTACGCCGACCACTTCCGGCGACACCTTCTTGTTGAGCTTTACGTAGTTCTCGAACTCGTTGACCACCGAGCGCGCCAGTGCCTCGGCCTCGACCTGCTCGCCGGTCGAATCCGCAAGCACGACGGCGGCGGCCTCGTAATACTCGGCGCGATCGGTGTAGCGCTCGACCTTCGCGCGCGCAGCACCTTCGACCAGCACCTTGACGGTGCCGTCCGGCAGCTTGAGCAATTGCAGCACGTTGGCCAGCGTCCCGATCTCATAAATGGCTTCGGTTGCCGGATCGTCGTCCGAGGCGTTCTTCTGCGTGGCCAGGAGAATGAAGGTGTCGGAGCGCATCACCTCCTCAAGCGCCCGGATCGATTTTTCGCGCCCAACGAACAGCGGCACGATCATGTGCGGGAAGACGACGATGTCGCGCAGCGGCAGCACGGGGTAAGCCCGGCTCTGGCCGGGGATGAGTGGGGGCTTTGGCTTTGCGCTGGTCATGGCCCGAAGTCCTTTTTGTTGTGCCCCTCGCCCGTAACCCGCTTGAGCAGCGTCACGGTCGAGTGCCGAAAGGGGGCCGGGAAGGGAAGCACGGATCGTGCCGTGCGCCGGAGGGTGGGTACGAAGCCCTCCCCGGGAGAATTTCGATGGGATCCTTCGTACGCTCTTTCGCTCCTATCATAGGTGGCGACGGCTTACGCGGGTGTCAAGTAAAGCCGGAAATTCAAGGAAATAGCGGCAGTAGCGGTGGCCGCCGCGACGACTTTGGGCGAATCGGCGCGCGGCGCGCCTTCCGGTTGCACCGCCCTCACGCGCTCGCGTCGCCTGTCCGGTCCGCCCGGTCGGCGTAGATATAAAGCGGCCGGGCGGTGCCTTCGACGACTTCTTTCGAGATCACGACCTCTTCTACGCCTTCGAGGCTCGGCAGGTCGAACATGGTGTCGAGCAGGATGCCTTCCATGATCGAGCGCAGTCCGCGTGCGCCCGTCTTGCGGTCGATCGCCTTGCGGGCAATGGCGCCCAGCGCCTCCTCCGCAAGAGTGAGATCGATCGACTCCATCTCGAACAGCCGCTGGTACTGCTTCACCAGCGCGTTCTTCGGCTGTGTGAGAATGAGCTTGAGAGACGGCTCATCGAGGTCCTCGAGCGTGGCAACGACCGGCAGTCGGCCGACGAACTCGGGGATGAGGCCATATTTCAAGAGGTCCTCCGGTTCGACCTCGCGGAAAATTTCGCCGGCCTTACGATCCTCCGGCGCCAAGACCTTGGCGCTGAAACCGATCGAGGTGGAGCGCCCGCGCGCAGAGATGATCTTTTCGAGCCCGGCGAAGGCGCCGCCGCACACAAACAGGATGTTCGTTGTGTCAACCTGCAAGAACTCCTGCTGCGGATGCTTGCGTCCCCCCTGCGGCGGAACCGACGCGATGGTGCCTTCCATGATCTTGAGCAGCGCCTGTTGCACGCCCTCGCCCGAGACGTCGCGGGTGATCGACGGGTTGTCGGACTTGCGGCTGATCTTGTCGATCTCGTCGATATAGACGATACCGCGCTGGGCGCGTTCGACATTGTAGTCGGCCGACTGCAGCAGCTTGAGGATGATGTTCTCGACGTCCTCGCCCACGTAGCCGGCTTCGGTGAGCGTTGTCGCATCGGCCATCGTGAAGGGCACATCGAGGATGCGCGCGAGCGTTTGCGCCAACAATGTCTTCCCGGAGCCGGTGGGACCGATCAGCAGGATGTTCGATTTCGCGAGCTCGACGTCGTTGTGCTTGGTTTGGTGGTTGAGACGCTTGTAGTGATTGTGGACCGCGACCGAGAGTACCTTCTTGGCGTGATCCTGACCGATCACGTAGTCGTCGAGAACCTTGCGTATCTCCTTCGGGGTCGGGATGCCGTCGCGCGACTTCACCAGCGAGGACTTGTTCTCCTCGCGAATGATGTCCATGCACAGTTCGACGCATTCGTCGCAGATAAATACAGTGGGGCCGGCAATAAGCTTGCGCACCTCGTGCTGGCTCTTGCCGCAGAACGAGCAGTAGAGCGTATTTTTGGATTCGCCACTGCCGACTTTGCTCATTCCATTTCTCCGTCGTCCGGTCGCCGCGCGCGCAAACCGGCCGCCTAGCCACAAACCATAACAGGCGTTCTTTTAAGAGTCCGTAGCACCAATGTCACACGTCTCCACGGTTACGTGGTCTGTCCTTGCCAAATCACCCCTAGCGAACCACGGTACTGCCGGCAGAATCAAGATTTTATTAATCAACTAAAACTCATTCCAGGCTCCATACCGTCGCGCAGCCCGGCGCGGAACCACCGCCGGTGGAATACCGCTTGGACGGTCGATCAGGCCTTGGAGATATCCTCAGGCCGCTTGTCGATCACCTTATCGACCACCCCCCATTCGACCGCCATCTCACCGGTCAGGAAGTAGTCGCGCTCGAGCGCGTCCTCGATCTTCTTCAGCGGTTGCCCGGTATGCTTCACGTAGATTTCGTTCAGGCGCTTCTTGATATTCAGTATCTCCTGGGCATGCAGCATGATGTCCGTCGCCTGGCCCTGAAAACCGCCGGACGGCTGGTGCAGCATGATCCTGGAATTGGGGAGCGCAAAGCGCATGTCCTTGTGTCCGGCGGCGAGCAGCAGCGAGCCCATGGACGCCGCCTGACCGATGCACAAGGTCGAGACCGCCGGCCGCACGAACTGCATGGTGTCGTAGATCGCGAGACCGGAGGTCACCACGCCGCCCGGCGAGTTGATGTACATCGCGATCTCTTTCTTCGGATTGTCCGCCTCGAGGAACAAGAGTTGCGCGACCACGAGCGTCGAGGTGACGTCCTCGACCGGCCCGCTGATGAAGATGATCCTCTCCTTGAGGAGCCGCGAGAAGATATCGTAGGCGCGCTCGCCGCGATTGGTTTGCTCGACCACCATCGGGACGAGCGTGTTCATGTAAGTGTCGTATGGATCACGCATGGTTCGGCCCATTCTGCGCGGCGGCCCGCGACGGCGGGAAGCCCCCGTGCTGCTCCAACACCGCCACGCATGTTTTGATGCACTCATCACAGATATATACGGAGGGGCCGGCGACAAGCCGGTCAACCTGGTCGGCGTGTTTGCCGCAGAACGAACAGCGCAGTCTTGATTGCATGCCCAGCAATCGGGCGATGACGGCAAGCTTGCGTCCCATGCTCCTATATCCACGATTCGCGCCGACACAACACCACGGCGGGTCCGTGCTTCGGTGCTAGCCCAACGCGGCGCTTGGTCACGATCGACCCGCGGCGCTCTTTTCGTCCTCCTCGTCCTTGAGGAGGTCCTCGCGCGAGACTTGCTTCTCGGTGACAGTGGCAAGCTCGATGAGGAAATCCACCACCTTCTCTTCGAAGATCGGTGCCCGTATGGCTGCGACCGCGGCCGGAGTCTTGCGGTAGTATTCCCAGACCTCCTGCTCGCGCCCGGGCACTTGGCGGGCGCGCTCGACAATGGCGCGCGTGAGCTCGTCCTCGGTCACCGTGATCTTGTTCTTCTCGCCGATTTCCGCGAGCACGAGGCCAAGCCGCACCCGCCGTTCCGCAATAGCGCGATATTCCTCGCGCGCCTTCTCCTCGGTGGTGCCCTCGTCGGCAAAGGTGCGGCCCTGCGCCTTCAGGTCGTTTTCGACGGTGGCCCAGACGTTCTTGAACTCGTCCTCGGCGAGCGTCGGAGGCAGCGCGAATTTATGCATCTCGTCGAGCTTATCGAGGAGCTGGCGCTTGAGCTTCTGCCGGCTCAGCGCCGCGTGCTCTTGCTGCAGCCGCCCCTTCACCGCCTCCTTGAGCTTGTCGAGAGATTCCAACCCCAGCGACTTCGCGAATGCATCATCGAGCGTGACCTGTCCCGGCGCTTCGAGCGACTTCGCGGTCACATCGAATTCGGCGTTTTTGCCCGCAAGTTGCGTGCTCGGGTAATTTTCCGGAAACGTGACCTTCACCACGCGCGTTTCGCCAACCGTCATGCCGACGAGTTGATCCTCGAAGCCCGGGATGAACGTTCCGGCCCCGACATTGACGCCCACATCTCCGCCCGTGCCACCTTCAAAAGGCGCGCCGTCGATCTTTCCGGCAAAGTCGATGACGATGCGGTCGCCCTTTTCGACTTTCGCCCCTGCGGGTTTGACGGCAAACGGCCGATTCTGTTCGGCGATCTTGTCGAGCGCATCATTGAGTTGCGCCTCGCTGACCTCCGCCACCTGCCGCTCGAGCTTGATACCCTTGAAATCCGCCAGCTCGATCTTCGGCAATATCTCCAACGCAAGCGTGTAGGCGAGATCGGATTCTCCGCCGATCACCTTTTCGACCGCACTGGCTTCGTTCGGGATCGTGACCTTTGGCTCCATGGCGAGCTTGAGACCGCGCTCGCTGACGATCTGGGCGTTGAGCTCGCGGATCACCGCCTCGATGGTCTCGGCCATCACCGCCTTGCCGTAAATCTTCCTCAGGTGCTTGACGGGGACCTTGCCGGGACGGAAGCCGCGCAGCTGGACACGGTTCTTGAGCTCGCCCAGCCGCTCGGTGACTCGCGCCTCGAGATCGGCTGCGGGCACCTGAACTTGGAATTCGCGCTTAAGGCCGTCGGAAAGCGTTTCGGTGACTTCCATGATGAGAATCTACTGGTCGGCGATCGATGAAATCCGTGAATCGGGCGTGACCGGGTCGAAGCGGGCTCTGTCGCGGCGTGGTGCGGGCGGAGGGATTTGAACCCCCACGACTTTCGTCACGGGAACCTAAATCCCGCGCGTCTGCCAGTTCCGCCACGCCCGCATCGGCGACAGCCGACTTGCGCTGCGGCCGGGCGGCGCGGCTTATATCATGGCCAAAGTCGGCGGCGCACGACAAAAATAGGCGCGGACGCGGGCCTTCTCAACCAGGGTTTGATCACTCGGCAGCCATGCCGATCTCGCCTCGACGTGCTATAGCGCGGTCCGGACACGCCGTCCGGCGCGTCCATTCGGACCAAGCCCGTCGAGGAGCCTCCCATGTCGAGCATGAGGGCGCGTCGCTGGTTGCTGGCGGCGGCAATTGCGCTGAGCCTTCCGGTGCCCACACAAAGCTGGGCGCAGGCTTGGCCGGCAAAGCAGATCCGCCTGATCGTTCCCCTGACGGCGGGCAGCGCCACGGATGTCATGGCACGTCTGGTAATGGATCAAGTGGCGGCCCAGCTCGGGCAGCCGATTATCGTGGAAAATCGCCCCGGCGCCGGCAACACCATAGGCATGAGCGCGGTGGCGAAGGCCGATCCCGACGGCTACACCATTCTCGCCAATTCCTCGACGCATACCGTGACGCCGGCGACCCGTTCGAATTTGGGCTTCGAAATGACCGATCTCGCGGCCGTCATTCCGCTCGGCAACATGCCCGTGGTTTTTGTGGTCAATCCGTCGAAGGGCTACAAGCAGCTTAGCGATTTCGTCGCAGCGGCGAAGGCAAGGCCGGGCACTGTCAACTACGCCTCGGCGGGCGCGGGGAATTCGTCGCATCTCAATGGCGAGCGGTTCCGATTGGCAGCCGGCTTCGAGGCGGTGCATCTGCCATTCAAGGGCGCGCCGGAAGCGCTGACCGAAGTGGTCGCGGGCCGCGCCGACTTCTACTTCGCGCCCTTGATCAACGCGTTACCCCTGCTCAAGGACGGCCAATTGCAAGCGCTGGCGGTGAGCGGCTCTGCGCGTGCGTCGGCGTTGCCGCACGTGCCCACGACCGTCGAAGCGGGATATCCGAACTCCGAGTACAACTTCTGGGCCGGCGTGTTCGCGCCGGTGAAGACCTCGCCGGATGTCCGCGCGCGGTTGCATGTAGAGATTGCCAAGGCGCTTGCGCATCCCGCCGTCCGCCAGAAGCTCAACGAGCTTGGAGCCGATCCGATGCCGCTGACGTCGGAGCAATTCGAAGCGCTGGTGCGTCGCGAGATCGAGACCAACACGCAACTCGTGAAGGCCGCCGGCATCAAAGTGAATTGAGGCCGGTCAAGAACCGGCCCGCCGCTCAGCGGCCAGTCGATCAAACAGCTGCCGATAAATGGTGGGCAGGGCCTCCGGCAAATCCTCTGCGATCAGCCCGGGGCCAACGGCAGTGCCCGCCTCCCCATGCAGCCAGACCGCCGCCGCAGCGGCCTCAAAGCCCGGCATGCCTTGGGCCAGACAGCCGGCCGCGATGCCGGCAAGCACGTCGCCCGACCCGGCGGTAGCGAGCCACGGCGGCGCATTGTCGGCGATTGCCGCGCGGCCGTCAGGAGCCGCAACCACCGTGTCCGGCCCCTTGAGCAGGACGACGGCTCCCATCTGCTGCGCCGCCCAACGAGCCTTCTCAAGCTTTGAGTGAGCCTCAACCGATAAAGCCTCGAATAAGCGATTGAACTCTCCTTCATGAGGCGTCATCAAAGTGGGCTTCGACCGAGGCCTGATCGCCGCCGCCAGCGCCTGCGGTGCGTCGGCGAAGCTGGTGAGCGCGTCGGCGTCGAGCACGACCGCACGCTCCCCGGCCAGCGCGGCAAGTACCAAGTCTCGCATGGGGCGCCCCACTCCGCCTCCCGGTCCGAGCACCACGACATTGCGGCGGGGATCGCTCAAGAAGTCGGCAAGCTCGTCCGCCCCGTCGACCGGCCGCACCATGACGGCGAGGCTCGCCGCCGCATTGACCGCCAATGCGTCGCGCGGCGTGGCGATGGTGACGAGGCCCGCGCCGGCGCGCAAAGCGCCGCGCGCCGCGAGCCGCGCCGCGCCCGTCGAAGTAGGCCCCCCGGAAACCACGACCGCATGGCCGCGGGCGTATTTGTGCCCGTTCACTCGCGGCATGGGAAAGAATTTGCTCCAGAGTTCTGGCGCGTTGACCCACGCGCGCGACTTCACGTGATCGAGCACGCGCGCCGGAATTCCGATGTCGGCGATGTGGATGTTTCCGCAGTGGAGCCGCCCGGGTAACAGCACATGGCCGATCTTGCGGCGGAAAAACGTTATGGTCTCTCGGGCCTCGACCGCGACGCCCATCACCGCGCCGGTGGTGCCGTTGATCCCGCTCGGCAGGTCGATCGCATAGACCGACGGTGCCGCGCTCATGGCCTCGATCATGGCGCGCGCCGCGCCTTCGACGGGCCGGTCGAGCCCGGCGCCAAACAACGCGTCGATGAGGACGTCGGCTGGCATCAGGGCCGCCGGCGCCGCCGGCATCGTGGGGCCCCCCCAGCGCTGCGCCGCGACCGCCGCATCGCCCCTGAGCCGCCCAGCGTTGCCGACCAAGAGGATCCGCACCCGGTATCCGCGCTCGCCGAGGATGCGAGCCGCGACAAAGCCATCGCCTCCGTTGTTGCCGGGTCCGGCGACCACTGCGATGCGCAGCCCCGAGGGATGCCGCGCCACCACGGCGTCAGCGACGGCCCGGCCAGCGTTTTCCATAAGGTCAATGCCGGCAATTCCGCTTGCAATGGTGCGGCGGTCGGCCTCTGCCATCTCGGCGGTGGTGAGCAGCTCAATCATTGCCGCTGAAGAGTAATGCTCCCCGGGAGAGCGCGCGACTCCGCGCCAATTCCTTCGGTCACAGCGCAGGATACGCAGCAGTGATCATAAAATAGGCAAATTGCTCAAACTCTAATCCGGGGTCTCTCGGCGGCGACCGGAGCTGCGCTGTGCACGTCCATTAAACGGCTGATCGACAGCCGCTTTTTAGACTTCGCTGGGCTTGGCACGGACCCTGCTAACCGTTGGCGCGGCCACGCCGCCATCTGCCGCCGCCGGCCAGGGGGAAGGAAACGCGATGAAGAAGATCGAGGCGGTCATCAAGCCCTTCAAGCTCGACGAGGTGAAGGAGGCGCTGCAGGAGGTGGGGCTGCAGGGGATTACCGTCACCGAAGCCAAGGGGTTTGGACGCCAGAAAGGCCACACCGAGCTTTATCGCGGAGCCGAATACGTTGTCGATTTTCTCCCCAAGGTGAAGATCGAGATTGTGCTCGGCGACGACATGGTCGAGAAAGCCATCGAGGCGATCCGTCGTGCCGCCCAGACCGGGCGGATCGGCGACGGCAAGATCTTCGTCTCCAACATCGAAGAAGCCATCCGGATCAGAACCGGCGAATCCGGACTGGACGCCATCTGAACCGCTGGGTCCCATGACATCTTCCCTCCGGCCCCTACGACCAGCAGACGAAAGGGTAACCGTTCCATGACGACCGCTAAAGACGCTTTGAAAACGATCAAGGACAACGACGTGAAGTATGTCGACTTCCGTTTCACCGATCCGCGCGGCAAGTGGCAACACGTCACCACTGACGTCTCGACGATCGACGAGGACACGTTCAGCGAGGGCATCATGTTTGATGGCTCCTCGATCGCCGGCTGGAAGGCGATCCACGAGTCCGACATGCAGCTGATGCCCGATCCGGAAAGCGCCTGTATCGATCCATTCTACGCCGAGACCACGCTGGTCCTGGTCTGCGACACGCTCGAGCCGCTGACCGGCGAGCCCTATAACCGCGACCCGCGCTCGATCGCAAGGAAAGCCGAGGGCTTGGTCAAGTCCATGGGCGTCGGCGACACCGTCTTCTTCGGGCCGGAGGCTGAATTCTTCATCTTCGACGACGTCAAATACGTAGCGCAGCCTTACAACACCGGCTTCAAGCTCGATTCAGTGGAATTCCCGATCAATTCCGACACCGACTACGAAGGCGGCAATCTCGGTCACCACATCGGATTCAAGAAGGGCTACTTCCCGGTGCCGCCGCTGGACACGGCGCAGGACATGCGCTCGGAAATGCTCGGCGCCATGGCGCGTATGGGCTGCAAGGTCGAAAAGCATCATCACGAGGTCGGCTCGGCGCAACACGAACTCGGGTTCCAGTTCGCGCCCATGGTGCGCATGGCCGATCAGATGCAGATCTATAAATATTGCGTGCAGCAGGTCGCGCAGATCTACGGGAAGACGGCGACCTTCATGCCCAAGCCGGTCTACGGCGACAACGGCTCTGGCATGCACTGCCACCAGTCGATCTGGAAGGACGGCAAGCCCACGTTCGCTGGCAAGAAGTATGCCGACCTCTCGGATACCGCGCTCCAATACATTGGCGGCATCCTCAAGCACGCGCGCACCATCAACGCGTTCACCAACCCCACCACGAACTCCTACAAACGGCTGGTCCCAGGGTTCGAGGCGCCGGTGTTGCTCGCCTATTCGGTGCGCAACCGCTCGGCCGGGTGTCGCATCCCGCTCGCCTCCTCGCCCAAGGGCAAGCGCGTCGAGGTGCGCTATCCGGATCCGCTCGCCAACCCTTACCTCGCCTTTGCCGCCATGCTGATGGCGGGTCTCGACGGCATCAAGAATAGGCTCGATCCCGGCCCCGCCATTGACAAGGATCTGTACGATCTGCCGCCGGCTGAGCTCAAGCAAATCCCCACCGTGTGCGGCTCGCTGCGCGAGGCGCTCGGATATCTCGAGGAGGACCGCGCCTTCCTCAAAGCGGGCGGCGTTTTCGACGATGACTTCCTCGACACTTACATAGACCTCAAGATGCAGGAGATCATTCGCTTCGAGCACACCCCGCATCCGGTCGAGTTCGAAATGTATTATTCCGCTTAGCGTCGTCCCACCA
>CBFGVM010000027.1:0-19123 GCA_965652015.1 uncultured Alphaproteobacteria bacterium | reverse complement strand
TTGTGCGCGACCTGCGCGAGCATGGGGTCGAAGTGCGCCCCGTCGACATCAATCAGTCCCACTGGGACGCCACGCTCGAGCCGGGCTCGCCCGCCGTCGTGCACGCGCTCCACCGCGATATGGCGGGCGACATCCGCACGACCCACGCGCTGCGGTTGGGTTTCCGCAAGATCAAGGGATTGTCGGAGGAGCACGGCAGACGCATCGTGCAGAACCGCGAAGCTGGCTACACCTCCGTCCGCGATCTCTGGCTACGCACCGCGTTGCCGCCCCATATCGTCGCGCGACTTGCCGATGCCGATGCCTTCGGCTCGCTTGACCTTAGCCGACGGCAGGCCTTGTGGACGGCGAAGGCGCTCGGCCGCGTCGGCGACAAGGAGGATGATCTGCCATTATTCCGTGCGGCGGCCGTTCCGCCACAAGCGCCTGCGCAAATCTCTGTTCCGCGCGAGCCCGCCGTGCAGCTGCCCGCAATGCCGCTCGGCGAGGAGGTGGTGAATGACTACCGCTTCCTCGAACTATCGCTGCGCCCGCATCCGGCGTGCTTCCTGCGCGCCGACCTCGCCCGGCGCGGCATCATCCCCAACGAGGAGCTGCGCGGATTGCCCTCGGCGGCGCGCGTCAGCGTCTCCGGGCTCGTGACCGTTCGCCAGCAGCCGGGTTCGGCCAATGGGGTCATCTTCATGACCATCGAGGATGAGACCGCGGTCGCCAACATCATCGTGTGGCCGAAGACTTTCGAGCGCTTTCGTCCCATCATCATGGGCGCGCGCTATCTCGCCATAAGTGGAGAGTTGCAGAAGGAATCCGACGTCATTCACGTCGTCGCGCGGAGGCTCGACGATCTCACCTGGCTGCTGGCGCGCTTGACCGAGGATGCGCCCCCGATCGAGGCGCTCGCGCGTGCGGACGCGGTCAAGCGCCCGCACGATGAAAATGTCGACAGCCGCGCCCGCGGCCGCCGCAATCCGCCGCGCATCGCCGCACCCGCCCAGCTCCCGGATTTGCTGGCGAGCGATCTCGATGTTCCCGCGCGCGGCTCGGCGCACGCGCCCGTGCGCCGCGGCGGCACGAAAATCGCACGTCGCTGACGCTACGGCACGACGCCGTCGCGGCCGACGTTGACTCGGGCGGCTTCGAAGATCCCGTCCGGCTTCTTGGTCGCGGCGACGATATTGATGTTGGCGCCCGGCTTGAGCTCGTCCTTGCTGCCGACGACATAAGCGCGGATCACGGCATCCGGACCGACGATGATTTTCTTCTCGCCGTCCTTGTACTTGACCATGACCACTTGACCGTCGACGCCCGCCACCGTCGTGTCCACCGTCGCATTGGTCATGGTGGTGTTCGGCCGATCCCAGGGCCGGTGGCCCTCGCCGGTGCCGCGCAGCGGCTCGGCGAAGATCACGACCTGAATGGCGCGCTGGCTGCCGTCGGCCTGCGGCGTCGCGCCGACACCGATGAAGCCACCCGGCTTGATATCGGCGAGCGTCGCCTTGACCACGCCGTATACCGCGGCGTTGTCGGTGAGCCTCACCTTCACGTCACCCGCCTCTCCGGCCTTGACGGTGAGCGTCGAGCCGTCCACTGCCTCGATCGGCCCGCGTACGCGCGCCGTCTGCTGCTGTTGGGCGAATGCCGATGAAGCCGCGAGCGCCGCGAGCAAGGCTGCAAGCAGGGCTCTTGTCATTCCACTCATAGGTCCTCCGAAAGATTGTGCCGCCAGCAGGGACGGCACGTAGGAAATCAACAGCGGCGATGGCTCACACCGTCTCACATCGGCGGTACGAGCCCATCACGGCCGACATTGATAGACGACGCCGTCAGCGACCCATCCGGCTGCTTCGTTGCAGCGTGGATGATAAGGTGAGTACCCGGTTTAAGCTCGCTCTTGTCGCTCGCAACGGAGGTTACAACCGGCGTATTGGGTGGAACAATCACCTTCTTTTCCCCGTCCTTGTACTTGACCGTAACCGTCGGGCCATCGACGGCGGCTACCATCGTGTCGACGACCGCATTGGTCATGGTGCTGCCGGGCTGCCAATCGTAGGGAAAATGCCTGTCGGCCACGACGCCTTTCTGGGAATCGAGGAAGATTTGGATCACGGCCGCCTTCTGGCTCCCATCGGCCTGCGGCATGGCAGTAACGCCAATGAACTTGCCGACCTTGACGTCGTCGAGCGAGGCCTTAACCAGCGCCATCACCCGCCCCGGGTCGACGAGCTTCACCTTGACCATGTCTCCATTGCGCGTCTTGATGTCGAGAACATCACCCTCGACCTTTTCGATCTGGCCACGAATACGCACCGTCGGCGGTTGCTGCTGGGCGAAGCTCGCGGACGTGGCGAGCAGCAGGGCGAAGCCCGTCATGGCGAAAATGCGACGCGTGATCTGGTTCATGTCGTCCTCCCGAAAGTCCTGTCAGCAAATCTGGTGAAGTTGAACACTACCTGTGCCTTCGGTCACGCACCGACGGCCGTTAGGCGTCACGGCCGATGGTGACGTTCGTGGCCTCCAGGGTTCCGTCCGGCTGCTTCCTTGCGGCGAAGATGAAAATCTTGACCCCTGGCTTGAGATCGCTTTTGTCCCCGGGCCTCGTGGTAATGATCGTCGCGTCCGAAGGAACGATGATCTTCTTCTCTTCGTCCTTGTACTTCACCGTCAACACCTGCCCATCCACGCCGGCGACTGTTTGCGTGACGGTAGCGTTCGTCATGGTACTTTGCGGTCGCGAATCCCAAGGCCCATGCCCCTCGCCCGTTCCGCGCTGAGCTTCCGGAAAAATCATCACCTCGATCGCGCGCTGACTGCCGTCAGCCTGCGGCATGGCGGTCACCGCGACGTAACTATTCGCTTTGACTTCCGACAACGGTATCTTGACGGCAATCGAAACCCGCGCGTTATCGGCAAGCTTGACCGTCAGATTGGAGCCGTCGCGCGACTTTACGGTCAGCACTCCCCCATCGACGGCCTCGATCGTGCCGCGCACGCGCACCGGCGGTGGCTGCTGCTGGGCAAAGCTTGCGGATGTGACGAGCAGCAGGGCAAAGCCGGCCAACCCGAAAATGCGGCGTGTGATCTGGTTCATGTCGTCCTCCCGATCTCGTCACCGGCGAAACACCACGCGACGGAATAACAACTCTAGTGCCTGCTTATTCCGGCGGGTCCGCAGTTATTTCAGACCAAACGCGATGGTCACGCGCAAGCGCCTCAGGCACCCTCACGCGCAAACGTGAAGTGGATCAGTAATGGCCCGGCGTGCCGCCGCCATCGACCGCGATCGCGGTTCCCTGGACGTGCCGGGCACGTTCGGAGCACAGGAACAACGCCAGCGCGGCGATATCCTCGGGCTTGCCGAACCGGCGCGCGTTGCTCTTGCTGAGCGCCTCGGCGCGCAGCTCCTCGACCGTTCGACCCGATGCCGCCGCGCGCTGGCGGTGCAGCTCTTGCTGCCGCTCGGTCTCGGTATTGCCGGGATGAATCACGTTGACGTTGACGTTATCGCGATTGCCGAGCTTCGACAGGCCCTTGGAGAAGTTGGCCATTGCCGCATTGACGGACCCGCCGATCAGGAACTCGGAATCCGGGGTGCGTGCGGCGCCTCCCACTATATTGATCACGCTGCCTTGCGCGGCCTTCAACAGCGGCCAGAACAGCCGGGTGAGCCGCACGCACCCGAAAAATTTCAGCGCGAAGCCATCGAGCCAGACGGCATCGGGCAAGTCCACGAACGCGCCCGCACGCGTCGCGCCCGCGTTATTGACAAGGACGTCACAGCGACGGAAGCGCTCATTAACGCGGCTGAACAGTTGCTCGCATGCCTCGAGCGTGCGCAGATCGCCTGCGACCGTGAACGGCTGTGATCCCTCCGCCGCGATCACCTTGGCGGCGGCCGCCAGGTTCTGCTCGGAAGAGGAAGCCAGCACGGTTTGCGCGCCTTCGCGCGCGAATGCGAGCGCAATGCCGCGGCCGATACCACGGCTCGCCCCGGAAATGACGACGACCTTGTCCTTGAATTCGCCAGGCATATTCCATCCTCCCTGCTGGCCGGTGGATACAGTATTACTATGCCCGCAGGAAGCATGAGAGAACCGGCGCGACCATGAAATCGATCTTCATCGACTGCAACAATCAACTCGCGCCGGTCTTTACGCGCGTGCAACGTCCCGACGACCCGCCGATTGCGATCAACAGCGCGCCGTTTCAATCCGCCGACCTGCCGCGGCTACTCGGCGGCTACGCCATCTGCCTCGACGATCACTCCTATATGCCAACCGACATGATGGCCCAATGCCGCGGGCTCAAGCACATCGTCTTTCTCGGCACCGGCGCATCGAGCTACATGGACGTGCCTGCGCTGAACGACCTCGGGATCGAGGTGCACACCATCAAGGGCTACGGCGACATCGCCGTCGCCGAGCACACGATGGCGCTTATATTCGCCTGCTGCCGCGAGCTCGCGCGCATGGACCGGGCGGTGCGAGGGGGCGTATGGGATCCGCTCGAAAGCATGCAGCTCAACGGCAAGACGCTCGGCCTGATCGGCCTTGGCGGCATCGGCCGGGAGGTGGCCCGCATCGCGCGCGGCGTCGGCATGGAGGTGATCGGCTGGAATCGCTCGCCACGTGCGGAAGCCGGCGTGCCGCTGGTCGGGCTCGACGAGTTGCTGGCGCGCGCCGACGTGATTTCATTGCACCTCGCCCTCACCGATGAGACACGCGGCTTGATCGACGCCAAACGCCTCGCCCGCACCAAGCGCGGGGTGATCCTCGTCAATACCGCGCGCGCGGCGCTGGTCGAGGAATCAGCCCTCCTGGAGGGGCTTGCCAGCGGGCACATCCGCCACGCCGGCCTCGATGTCTTTCACGCCGAGCCGCTCAAACCGGATCATCCGCTGGCCCGCATGGATAACGTCACGCTCACCTCCCATGCCGCCTTCCGAACGCTCGAGGCATCGGAAACGCTCATGCGGCGGGCAATCGATATCGTACGCCGGATCGTTGCCCCATCCTCCCCATCCTGACCGACGCGCAGAAACCTTTGCGCCCCTTCGCCGTTGTCATGGGCCTGCCATGGGAACGAGTAAATGACCGATCAAACCACGACTGCGCCGAGCGTTGCGACGCATGGCGCTTCCTCCCTCCCCGAGGTCGAGGTGGATAGCTACAACCTCGAATTGAAGGATGACGAAGGCCTACTCGGCGACCGCGCCAACAAGGGCGCGTTCCGCGCCATCCTCGAGCGCTGGCGCAAACCGTTGCGCAAGGCGGGCAGCGATCCGTTCGGCGACGAAGCCAGCGAGGACATCAGCCGTAAGAAGCTCGATGCGCTGCTTGAGGAGGGCGACCCGGAGGCCGCCGGCGTCGTGCAAGGCGCAATCGAGGACTTTGCGCAGGAGTTGGCCCTCGTCATCCGACGCTTTCTCAAGCTCAAGGCCTGGCGCGATATCGAAAGCATTGTCGTGGGTGGCGGCTTTCGCGCCACCAGGGTGGGCGAGATCAGTGTCGGTCGCGCCGCCGTGATCCTGAAATCCGATAAGGTGTCCGTCGATCTTCTGCTCGTCCGCAACGAGCCCGATGAAGCCGGTTTGATTGGAGCCGCGCATTTGGCGCCGCGTTGGATGTTCGAGGCGCACGACGCGATTCTCGCCGTCGACATCGGCGGCACCAATATCCGCGCCGGTGTTGTCGCGCTCAATCTGAAAAAGGCGAGCGACCTATCCAAGGCATTCGTCTGGAAATTCGAGCTGTGGCGATACGCCGACGAAAGCAACGTCAGCCGCGGAGATGCGGTGAAGAAACTCATCAAGATGCTGTCGGGCCTCATCGCACGGGCCGACAAAGAGGGGCTGCGCCTGGCGCCTTTCATTGGCATCGGCTGTCCGGGGCTCATCGAAGCAGACGGCACCATCTCGCGCGGGGCACAAAATCTGCCGGGCAACTGGGAGAGCAAGAGCTTCAATCTGCCGCACGCGCTGCATGAAGCGATCCCGACCATCGGCGAGCACGAGACGCTGCTGCTCCTGCACAACGACGCGGTGGTGCAGGGGTTGAGCGAGGCGCCGTTCATGCGCGACGTGGCCCGTTGGGGAGTACTGACGATCGGTACCGGCCTCGGCAACGCCTCCTTCACCAATCGGGCGCTACCCGAGGATTGACGGCCCGCGCCAAGCGGCGACAATAGCTCAACGATAAGCGTCGCCGGGAGGATGGGGTTGAAGCCGGCACCGTTTGCCTATGCCAGGGCCCGCTCGGTCGCGCACGCGATCGAATTGCTGGCAACGGACGATGCGCGGTTGCTCGCGGGAGGGCAGAGCCTGATCGCGACGCTCAACATGCGGCTGAGCCAGCCCGCACTGCTGGTCGACATCAACCGCATCAGCGGCCTCGACCGGATCGCGTTGAAGAACGGCCACGTCGAGATCGGGGCGCTGGTGCGTCACGCGCAGGCGGAACGCTCCGCCGAGATCGCGCAAGCGGCGCCGCTCATTGCTTTGGTGCTGCCGCATATCGGCCACCCCGCGATCCGCAACCGCGGCACGGTGGGCGGCTCGCTCGCTTTCGCCGATCCGGCCGCCGAGCTGCCGGCATGCATCGTCGCCCTCGGTGGTGAAATCGAAATCGTCGGGCCGAACGGTCAACGCACGATCAACGCCGAGGAGTTCTTTAAGGGTCTTTTCGAAACCGCGCTGACGCCGCGCGATATGCTGACCGCCATTCGTGTTCCGGCCGCGAGCGCCGGCAGCCGCGTCGGCTTCGCCGAGTTCGCGCGCCGCCAGGGCGACTACGCCATGGTCGGACTTGCCGCCTGCGCGCAGGCCGACGGCAAGCGCCTCAAAGATGTGCGTCTTGCCTATTTCGGCCTCGGCGCGACCCCGGTGCGCGCGCGCAAGGCCGAGACTGCGCTGGCCGATGGCGACGTCGAGGAGGCGGTGAGCGCGCTCGCCGACGATCTCGAGCCGTCCAACGACATGCACGCATCGAGCGAGGTGAAGGCGCACCTGGCCGGCGTGCTGTTGCGGCGCGTGGCACGGCAGCTCGGTCGGGCGCCCTCATGACTGAGCGCTTCCACGACATCGCGGTTACCGTCAATGGCGAGGAGGTGCGCGAGCGCGTCGATGCGCGCAAGACGCTGGTGGACTTCCTGCGCGAAGACCTCGGGCTCACCGGCAGTCATGTCGGCTGCGAGCACGGCGTGTGCGGCGCCTGCAGCGTGCGCGTCGACGGCGTTGTGCTACGCGGCTGCCTGATGCTGGCCGTGCAATGCGATGGCGCGCGGGTCGACACCATCGAAGGCGTGGCCGAGGCCGAGGAGATCACGGACTTGCAGCAGGCATTCGTCGCGCGCAACGCGTTGCAATGCGGCTACTGCACGCCGGGCATGCTACTTACCGCGCAGGAATTGCTGGCCGGCGGCGGCGTTCCGACCCGCGAACAAATCCGCGCGTATCTCTCCGGCAATTACTGCCGCTGCACCGGATATCAGGCCATCATCGATGCAGTAGAGGCGGTCGCACAAGCGCGAGCAGGAGTGAAGTCATGAATGCATGGGAAATCCAGCCGCGTGCGCTCCTGCTGCGGGTAGCGCGTTTAGAGCAGATCGTGTCGCGATCGAAAATTCGCGGCACGCGGCGCCACGGTGCGGACCGATGAAGATCGCCGACGACTCTCCGCCGGTCGTTTCCGCTCTCGACCGACCGAACTCCTATATCGGCCGCTCGGTGCCGCGGCCGAACCTCGCGCGTCTCACCGGCGGCCGCGGTCAATTCGTCAGCGACATGACACTGCCACGCATGGCGCACGTCGCCTTCGTGCGCTCCCCCCATGCCCACGCGCGCATCGTCGCGATCGCGACGCAGGCCGCGGCGAAGGCTCCCGGCGTCATCGCTGTCGCCATTGGTGCCGAGCTGGCCAAGGTGATCACGCCCTGGGTCGGGGTGCTCACGCACCTCAAGGGAATCAAATCGGCGCCGCAACATGCGATCGCGGTCGAGCGCGCCTGCTGGCAAGGCGAGGCGGTATGCGCCGTCGTCGCCCGCACCCGCGCCGAAGCCGAGGATGCGTGCGAGCGGGTCGAGGTCAAATACGAAGAGCTGCCCGCAGTCACCGATGCGGAAACCGCGCTCGAACCCAGCACGCCGGTCATTCATCCCGAACTCGGCGACAATCTCACATTCGAGCGCGTACACGCGGCGGGCGACCCGGACAAGGGCTTCAAGGAAGCCGATGCAGTGATCGAGACGACCTTCGGTTTCGGCCGTCACACCGGCGTCACCAATGAGCCGCGGGCCATTGTCGCGGATTGGAATCCGAGCGAGGCGCGGCTCACGGTTTATCATGGCACCCAGGCGCCGCACATGATGCAGAACCTATTCGCCAAGCATCTCGGTCTCGAGGAGCATCAGGTTCGCGTGGTGACCAAGGACGTTGGCGGCTCGTTTGGCATCAAGGTGCACACTTACGCGGACGAAATGGCGACGGTCGCGCTGTCCAAGCTGCTGAAACGCCCGATCAAGTTCGTCGCCGACCGAATTGAAAGCTTCGTCACTGACATCCATGCCCGCGATCATCGCGTCAAAGCCAGGATCGGCATCAAGAACGACGGCACCATCACCGCCTGGGAAATCGACGACCTCACCGGCATCGGCCCCTACTCGGTTTACCCGCGCACGTCAGGAATCGAAGCGAACCAGATCGTCAACCTCACCGGCGGACCGTACGCCTGCCCCAACTACCGCGCCCGAGCGCGAGTCGTGTTTCAGAACAAGAACGTCATGTGCCAGTATCGTGCGGTCGGCCATCCGATTGCGACCGCGGTCACCGAGGGGCTGGTCGAGCTGGCCGCTGCCAAGATCGGCATGGACCCGCTGGAAATCCGGCGCCGCAATTTGATTCCGGACGACGCGCATCCATCCACCGGCCCATCCGGAATCAAGTTCGAGGCGCTGTCGCACCACGAGTCGCTTGCGCATCTCGACGCGATGATGAACTACGCCGGGCTGCGCGCCGAGCAAAAACGGCTGCGGGCGCAAGGAATTCATCGCGGCATCGGCTTTGCCTCGTTCATCGAGGTGACCAATCCGAGCGCGGCCTTCTATGGCGTCGGCGGTGCAAAAATCTCCTCGCAGGACGGCGTCACCATGAGGCTCGACGCCCAAGGCGCGATCATCTGCCACACGGGCGTAACCGAGCAGGGCCAGGGTGCCGAGGCGGTCATCGCGCAGGTCGCGGCCTCCTCCTTCGGCGTGCCGATCGAGCGCGTGCGGGTGATCACCGGAGATACCGACAACACGCCCTACGGCGGCGGCACCTGGGCCTCGCGTGCGGCCGGCATCGGCGGGGAAGCCGCCTGGCAGGCCGGCAAGGCGTTGCGCGCCAACGTGCTCGCCTGCGCCGCCTCGATCCTGCAGGCCAAGCCCGAAGACCTCGACATCCGCGACGGCAGCGTAGTCGACCGCGACAGCGGCAGCGAGCGCCTGCCGCTGCACGAGCTCGCCCGTATCGCCTATTTCCGTCCCGACACGCTGCCGCCCGGCTTCCAAGCGGAATTGATGGCGACGCGCCACTATGTGCCGCGCGCCTGGCCGTTTGCTTTCACCAACGGCGTCCAGGCGAGCTATCTCGAAGTGGATACCGATTCCGGAATCGTGACGCTGCTCAGGCATTGGTGCGTCGAGGATTGCGGCACAGTGATCAATCCACAGCTCGTCGACGAGCAGATTCGCGGCGGCGTGGTGCAAGGGATCGGTGCGGCGCTCTACGAGCACTGCATCTATGACGCGCGCGGACAGCTGCTCAACGGCAACATGGCGGATTACCTTGTGCCGATGGCCGCCGAAATGCCCGATATCGAGGTCGGTCACGTGGTCACGCCGACCGCCGATTCCGAGTTGGGCGCCAAGGGCGCGGGCGAAGCCGGCACGGCCGGTGCGCCCGGTGCGGTCATGAACGCCATCAACGATGCACTGCGCCCGCTCGGCGCCAAGCCGCTCACCGACATGCCATTCACGCCGGCCAAGGTTTTAAGCGCGCTCGGTAAGGTCTAGCGGCCGCATGTTCACGGCGACCAAGGGCAAGGCCCTGCTCACCACCACCACCGGGGCGCTGCCGCGGCCGAGCTGGTACACGGCCAACCTACGCGGCATGCCGCTCTCCTACGGTCTGTCGCAGGCCGCCTACCGAGAACAGCATTTCGATTGTCTCGCTTGCAACGTCGTCGCCCAGCACCGCGCCGGCATTGACATTTTCGTCGACGGTGACGCGCGTCTCGACGACGACGTCGCCGGCCGCAGCTGGGTGAGCTACGCCACCGAGCGCATCGGCGGTATTGGCACGCCGCGCGTCGAGGTGCCTCCGGCGCATTTCATGGCCGACAAGGGCCCCGGCGACCTCATGTGGGAGGTGATCGAGACGCGCATGACGCCGCCGGTCGAACGCCCGATCGGCGCGACCGCCCTCGAGCTCGATCGCGCTTACAAGGCGATTGCCACCATGACCGACCGGCCGGTGAAGATCGGCTCCATCTCGGCGCAAATCCTCGCGCTGATGCTGATCGACGAGCACTACCGCGATCGCTTGAAGCTGCTGTTCGATCTATCCGCCGCTCTCAACCGCGAGTATCACGGGCTGGCCGATGCCGGCGCGCCCATCGTGCAGATCGAGGAACCGGCTATCCATCAGGTGATCGCTGACCCGAACGCCACCATCGCGCCCGCGCAGTGGGTGGAGGCGTTCAACGCCGAAGTCGCAGGCTTGCGCGGCAAATGCGAGGTTTGGTGCCACACCTGCTGGGGCAGCCCCGCCGCCCAGCGCGTGGCGAGCCACGATCAGTCCTACAAGGACGCGCTGCCATATTTCGATCAACTCGACGTGGACGTGATCACCTTCGAGGGCGCATTCAACCGCGGCCTCGACTTCGAGAACATCGGCCGGATGATCTCCAAGGACAAGAAGGTCGCGCTTGGCGTTATCAGCCACCGCACGCTGCAGGTCGAACGTCCGGAGGAGGTCGCGCAGCTGATCCGACTCGCGCTGCGGTATATCGAGCCGGAGCGGCTGATCTTGTCGAGCGACTGCGGCTTCGGCCGGCAATCGATGAGCCGCATGCACGCCTACTACAAGATGCTCGCGCTGGTGCGCGGCGCCAACATGGTGCGCCGGGAACTCGGATTGGCGGAAGCCTACATTCCCGGAGCCGATCCGCAACTGTCGATGATACGGCTGGCCTAGCGGCGCTCTGGCTCACCGCCTACCCTAACCGGTTTCTCGAGCAACGCTGCGCTTCGATTATCGCGCCCATTTCCAAATGGACGAAGCTTGCGCGAGAGGTCACAATCCCGATCGATGGCTCGCCGTGACGCGCGGCGGGCGTGCGATCGTGAAAGGATCAGGAGAAGCAATCGATGAACATCAAGGTGGGGCGGCAGGCGATCGCGGAGGCCTCGCAGAACCTCAGCAACTGGGGCCGTTGGGGCAAGGACGATCAGATCGGCACGCTCAATCAGGTCACGCCCGAGGACATCGTGAAGGCAGCCCGTCTGATCCGCACCGGCAAAGTGTTTGCGCTCGGCATCCCGCTCGACAACAACGGACCGCAGACCGGCTTGTTCGGCGGCCGCTTCAATCCGATCCATCAGATGCTCGCAACCGGCACCGACGCCGTCGCCGGCCGGCAGGACTGGAACAAGATCCGCTACGCCGACGATACGCTGAACTTGTGCGTGCAAGGGGCCACCCACTGGGATGCGCTCGGGCACATCTTCTACGAGGAGAAAACCTACAACGGCTATGACGCCAAGCTCATCGATGCCAAGGGGCTCAACGTGCTGGGCATCGAGCATTCCAAGAACAAGATGGTGGGACGCGGCGTGCTGCTCGACATCGCGCGCTTCCGCGGCGTGGACTGGCTCAACGACGGCGAGGGCATTTCCAACGACGAGCTCGACCGTTGCGCCGAGAAGCAGAAGGTCGAGATCCGCCGGGGCGATTTCGTCATCATTCGCACGGGTCAGCTGGAGCGCTGCCTCAAGGAGAAGAAGTGGGGCGGCTATGCCGGCGGGGATGCCCCCGGCGTCAAGTTCGAGAATTGCTATTGGTGCCAGGACAAGGAAATCGCGGCCATCTGCTCCGATACCTGGGGCGTGGAGGTGCGGCCGAACGAAACCACGGAGGCGAACCAGCCGTGGCACTGGGTGGTCATTCCCGCGATGGGGCTATGCATGGGCGAAATCTTCTACCTCAAGGATCTGGCGCAGGACTGCGCTGCCGACGGCGTTTACGAATTCTTCTTCTGCGGACCGCCGCTGATCATCAGCGGGGGCAGCGGCTCGCCGATCAATCCGCAGGCGATTAAATGAGGTAATCCACGTCGTCCCGGCCGACCGAGCGCAGCGAGGGAGACCCGGGACCCATAACCACAGGGCACGCGTTGTTAACCACAGTGGAGGATATGGGTCCCGGCTCGCGCTCGCTTCGCTCGCTTGGCCGGGACGACAGCAGAGAGAATGGAGGCTCCCATGGCCCGCTATCTCAAGCGCGGAATGGATGCGAGCGCGATCAAAGCCGCCGATGCGAAAGTGCGAGAGACCGTGGAACGCATCCTCGGCGAAGTCGAGGCACGACGCGATGCGGCGGTACGCGAGCTGTCGCAAAGGTTCGACAACTGGTCGCCACCTTCGTTCAAGCTGACCGCGGATGAGATCGAGCGCGCGATCTCCCGCGTGGCCAAGCGCGATCTTGACGATATCAAGTTCGCGCAGGCGCAGGTGCGCAATTTTGCGCAGAAGCAGAAGGAAACGCTGCGCGATCTCGAGGTCGAAACGCTGCCCGGCGTGGTGCTCGGGCATCGGCACATCCCCGTGAATTCGATCGGCTGCTACGTGCCCGGCGGACGCTACCCCATGGTCGCCTCGGCGCACATGTCGATCGTGACCGCGCGCGTTGCCGGCGTGAACCGCATCATCGCCTGTGCGCCGCCGTTCAAAGGCGGCCCGCATCCGGCGATCGTCGCCGCCATGCATTTCGGCGGCGCCGACGAGATTTACGTGCTGGGCGGCGTGCAGGCAGTTGCCGCCATGGCGTAGGTCACCGAGACGATCGGCGCCGTGGACATGATCGTGGGGCCTGGCAACGCCTACGTGGCGGAAGCCAAGCGCCAGCTGTTCGGCCGCGTCGGCATCGATCTGCTCGCCGGTCCGACCGAAACGCTGATCATCGCCGATGACAGCGTGGACGGCGAGCTCTGCGCGACCGATCTGCTCGGCCAAGCGGAGCATGGCCCCACCTCGCCCGCTATCCTCATCACCAATTCGGAGAAGCTAGCGCACGCGGCCATGCGCGAGGTCGAACGGCTGCTCGCGATTCTCCCAACCGCGGACGCCGCCGGCAAAGCATGGGCCGATTTTGGCGAGGTCATCGTGTGCGAGAGCGAGGAGGAGATGGTGCGCGAGGCCGACCGTATCGCCTCCGAGCACGTGCAGGTGATGACGCGAAATCCGGATTACTTCCTCGACAACATGAAGAACTACGGTTCGCTCTTTCTCGGGCCGCGGACCAATGTCGCCTATGGCGACAAGGTGATCGGAACCAACCACACGCTCCCGACCAAGAAGGCGGCGCGCTACACCGGCGGTCTGTGGGTGGGAAAATTCCTCAAGACCTGCACCTATCAAAAGGTGCTCACCGACGAAGCATCCGCGCTGGTGGGCGAATATTGCTCGCGGCTGTGCATCCTCGAGGGCTTCTACGCCCACGCCGAGCAGGCCAATGTGCGCGTGCGTCGCTACGGCGGACGCAACGTGGCCTTTGCGCAGGCGGCCGAGTGATCAGTCGCACCCACGCACGTTGCTCGACCGCTTTGTCTGTGTCATTCTGAGCGGGCTGCTGTAGGGCGCACCGGCTGCAATGCCGAAGGGGCAAAGCCCACCTACGAGAAGTCCACCGTCATGCGCCCATGCCCAATCTCGAGAACCTCAAGAAGCAGGCCAAGCTGATTCTGCGCTGGCATCGCGAGCGATACTATCCCGTAGCCGCGCAGATCCGGGCTGTCCTTCCTCGGTATCGGCATTTGACCGATCCGCAAGTTCTTGCCGCGAGCTTCAAGCTTAATGATGCGCAAGAGCTTGTCGCGCGGCAGTGCGGATTCGAAAGCTGGCAGGCGCTCAAGTCAGGGATCGATGCCATGCCCGATCAAGCACACAACACGACGTCAAGGCCCGTCATCTCCGCGATCGCGGCAGAACTATTCGTCGCCGATATCAAGGCGTCGTGCGAGTTCTTCACGCAAAAACTTGGCTTCTCAATTGTGTTCACCTATGGGGAACCACCCTTTTATGCCCAAGTGAAGAGGGACAGAGCCCGGCTCAATCTCAAATGTGTCGATTATCCGGTTATCGATCCCGCTCTCAGGGATCGGGAGAGCCTGCTGTCAGCCGACATGGGTGTCGATACGCACGAAGAGATCAAGCAGCTGTTCCTGGAATTTCAGGCTGCAGGCATCACCTTCTTTCAGACGCTGAGAAAGGAGCCCTGGGGCGCCAAAACCTTCATCGTCAAGGACCCCGACGGCAACTTGCTTCTCTTCGCGGGTCCCGCCGACTAGGCTTTGGCGCGTCGGCATCACCTGGGCAGGAATCGGGGCATGATGCTCGATCTCGCCAAAACACCGTCCTTCCGCCTTGACGGCAAGCGCGCGCTCGTCACCGGTGGCGGACGCGGCATTGGACTCACTGCCGCATCCGCGCTGGCGCAAGCCGGGGCGCATGTGACGCTCGTGGCGCGCACGCAAGCGCAGATCGAGGCTGCGGCGCAAGCCATTCGCGCGCGCGGAGACCAAGCCGCCGCGCTGGCGCTCGACGTCACCGATCTCGACGCCGTGCGCCGCGCGATCGCGACGGCGGACCCGTTCGACGTGCTCGTGAACAATGCCGGCACCAATCGCCCGGCCCATTTGGTTGATGTGAAGGTTGAGGATTTCGACGCAATCTTTGCGCTCAACGTGCGCGCCGCCTTCTTCATGGCGCAAGCGGTCGCACGCCGCCTAATCGAGGCCAAGCGTCCCGGCTCGATCATCAACATCTCTTCGCAGATGGGGCATGTCGGGGCCGCTCGGCGCACGGTCTATTGCGCCAGCAAGCATGCGATGGAAGGTTTCACCAAGGCGATGGCGATCGAGCTTGCGCCCCACAACATCCGCGTCAACAGCCTGGGCCCAACGTTCCTGGAGACGCCGATGACGCGGCCGTTTTTCGAAGACAAGGCCTTCCGGGAAGAAGTGCTTTCCAAGATCAAGCTCGGCCGGCTGGGCCAACTCGACGAGTTGACGGGGGCGATCGTCTTCCTGGCCTCCGACGCCTCGTCCTTGATGACCGGGGCGGCCCTCGTCCTCGATGGCGGCTGGACGGCGGAATAGGCCCTTCGCTCAACCCGTCCTGACCGGATAGACCGGCGGCTCGCCGCTCAGCACACGCGCGACATCGGCCGCACATTTGGTCTGCAGCTCGTTGAGCGCTTCGACCGAATAGAAGGCCGTGTGCGGCGTCAGGATGACGTTGTCGCGCCCGATCAGTCTGGAATCCTTCGGCGGGGGTTCGACCGCGACCACGTCGAGGGCGGCGGCGGCGAGCTGACCGGACTCAAGCGCCGCGACAAGCGCCTCTTCGTCCACCAACGGTCCGCGCGCCGTATTGATCAGGCAGGCGCCCCGCTTCATTTTGCGCAAAACCTCGGCACCGAACAGGCCGCGCGTCGCCGGCAGCAATGGGGCATGGATCGAGACGAAGTCGGAAATTTCGAGCAACCGATCGAAGCTCACGCCCTCGACCCCGGCGGCGGCAAGCACGTGCTGGGCCACGTAGGGATCATGGGCGACGACGCGCAGCCCGAATGCCTGGGCCTTGGGCGCCAGCGTCCGCGGAATGTTTCCGAACCCGACGAGACCGAGCACACGACCGGAGAGTCGGTGAATCGGGACCACCGGCGCCATCTCCCAGCGTCCTGTCTGCACCAGCGCGTTCGACTGCGGGATTTTCCGCGCCAGTGCGAGCAGCAGCCCCATCGCGTGATCGGAAACTTCCTGCATGCAATAGTCGGGCACATAGGTCACGGTGATGCCGAGCTCAACCGCGGCCGGAATGTCGATGTTGTCGACGCCAAGGCCGAATCGGCCGATCGCCTTGCAGCGCCGCAGCTGCCGCAACAGCTCGCTCGGCAGTTTGGCATAGGTGACGAGGATGGCGTCGGCGTCCCGCGCCACCGCCAAGACATCGTCGGCGGACGGGCTCTTCGCGATCCGCAGCTCGGGATCGATACGCGCGAGCGCCGCCTTGGCCGGATCGAGCGAGGGAAATGGGCTGTCGGTGACCGCGATCAGGGGACGGGGCATGGGCCACTCCCTGGATGGTGCGTCGTCAGCCTCGCAAGACTTCGGGGTTGAGGCAATTGGGCGGTATCTTCCCCTGTAGGAACGCGAGGATATTGTCGACGACGATGTTTGCCATCTGCTCGCGCACCTCCCCGACTGCGCTGCCGAGATGCGGGGTGGTGACCACGTTCGGCAGTTTCAGCAGCGACGGCGTCACCTTGGGCTCGTGCTCGAAGACGTCAAGCCCGGCGCCGGCGATTTGCCGCTTCTTGAGAGCACGCGTGAGCGCCGCCGCATCGACGATTGCGCCGCGCGCCGTATTGATCAGGTACGCGCTCGGCTTCATCCGGGCCAACTCACGGCTTCCGATCTGATGGACCGTTTCCGGCATAAGCGGAGAATGCACCGAGACGAAATCCGACTCCTTCAGCAGCTGATCGAGCGGCACATAGGTCATGTCAAAGTCGCGCTCGAGACTCTCGGGCTTGCGCCGCGGCGCCCAATACAGCGTGCGCATGTCGAAACCCTTGGCCCGGCGTGCCACGCGGGTACCGATGCGGCCGCCGCCCCCGATCAGTCCGAGCGTCTTTCCGTAGAGGGCAGTCCCCACCAGGTAGCTTGATTGCGAGCCGGGAAAACGTCCCTTGTGGACGAGCCGGTCGGCTTCAACCATGCGCCTGGCTACCATCAGCATCAAACCGAACGTGAGATCGGCGGCCGCCTCCGCCACGATCGGCGGCACGACGGTTACCGCGATTTTCTGTTTCGTCGCGGCGGCGACGTCGATGTTGTCGGGCGTGATCGATTGCGAGGCGATCATCCGCAGTTTCGGGTTCGCCGCAATCACCTGACGATCGACCACATCGTGCAACAGCGAAAAAAGGATGTCGCATCGGCGTATGGCTGCGATCAGTGCCTGCTTCGGAATGACGCGGCTCGAATCAGGATTGACTTTCACACTCGCGACCTTGCGCAAGCGCTTGATCGCGCTGTCGGCGACCGGCTGGGTGACGAAGATGCGCGGGCGCATCAGGCCATCCACCGCACGACGCCGGCAACGCCGTCGACCGCAACCTGCGACCCGTCCGGGATGCGGCTGGTGGCCTCGAGCACGCCGAGCACCATCGGGATGCCGCGCTCGCGCGCAAGCGAGGCGAGATGTGACGTGGAGCCGCCGAGCTCCGCGACCACGCCTGCGACGCGCGGCAAGACGTGGCTCAGCGCCGGGCTGGCAATGCACGTGACGAGCACGTCGCCGGGCGCAACCCGCGTCAGCTCGCACTCGCAGTTGACCACCACCGCGCGGCCGGCGCCCCAGCCCACGCCGGCGGGATGGCCGCTGAGCCCGGGATGCTTGCGCCAGATCTCGTCGGGTATGGTGATCGGCTCGACCGCGAGCGGGCGTGCCTGCAGGAGTTTGAAGCCGGCATCGTCGAGCGCCCATTCAATCTCGACCGGCCCGCCGATCACGGATTCTGCCTTGAGCATCATCCGTCCGAGCGTCACCGCCTGCGCGGCATCAAGACATGGCGCGCTGATCAGCTCTGCGGGCACCGCCTGCGGCGTGGCACCGTGGCCGCAGCGCTCGCGGTGATCCTTGCGGCCGGCCTCGATCTTGCGCAGAAAACCCTGGCGCGAGAGCACGATGCGGTCCGGGACCACCTCGCCTTGCGCAATGGTGGAGCCCAGTCCCCACGTCGCGCTGATGAGCATTCCCCCAGCGGCCGTCTCGCTCATGCCGCCACCTGAGACGCGCGCGTCGACGACCGGCTGAATCAGCACGGCCATTGCTGTCTCGGCCGGCGAGCATCCGTGGTTTTCCATGCCGCGGCGCGCGTTCGTGGTCCACAGCGCGGCCCAGCAGGCGCGCACGGCAGTGAGCAGCGCGGCCTCGTCATCGATGCCGAGAAAGCTTTCGAACTGGCCGGCGAAATTGCTCCCTTTGCGATCCTCGATCAGGGATGAGGAGCGCACTGCAGTTGGTACTGCAGTTGGTACTGCACTTGGCCCCGCCTCGGCCTCGCGTTGCGCCTGCCATGCGGCGAGCAGCGGTGCGCGGATTGGGGGTGCGATCGGCTGCTCGTAAAGGCTGAGCCGAATGTCGACGGACAGGCGGCGCTGCTCGGCGGCATCGGCTGCGGCAAATCCGCAGACCATCGGCTCGAGTCCGAGCGCGGTGATTTGCGCGCGATAGGCATCCGCGCTGAGACAGAATCCGCCCGGCGTCGGCAAGCCCGCACGCCCCAGCGCGGCGAGGTTTGCCGCCTTCGGGCCGATGCGGTCGGCGTCGCCAGCGGTGGCGGCGGCGAGCGGGACGATGAACTGCGACATGAGCGGGTGCCTCGCTCCTTTCCAATCAGCACAAATCCGGTGTGCGCGTACGCGCGCCTGTGGTTCGACCTCGCTAATCGGGGATCACCGGCCTCCGTGGTGCGCGCCGGTGACAGGTTGGGTGCGTTATTTCACATGATCGGCATACCCGGGGATCGGATCGACCACGGTGATCTGCTTGACCGGGAAGTTGGAGATGATCTCGATTTCCTTCTCGTGCACGATCAGCATTTCCTCGATGCGCACCCCGTAACGGAAGCGCTTGCCATGCTGTGTCTCGAGGGCGAAGGTCATTCCGGCCTTGATCTCGACCGGATGATCGAGCGACCAGATGCGCGAGATCACCGGCGGATCGTATTGCGCGAGCCCGAGCCCGTGGCCCCACAGGTTGGCGGCGGCCTGGTCCTCGTCCTCGTAGCCCCAGGTCTTCATC
>CBFGVM010000026.1:0-19286 GCA_965652015.1 uncultured Alphaproteobacteria bacterium | reverse complement strand
CCGCCGCTGCGACCGCGGTGCTAAGCTTCAGAAAAGAACGGCGATGCATTGTCATTGAAGTCACTCCTCTGGGGGGTGAGGATACGGGACGAGGTCGGGGATTTCGGCTCTCAATCTCGCTCGATAATGCGAAAAACGGTCCAATCCGGGGATCACCCTCCTCCGGCCGCCACGGCATCCGACGGCGGCTGCCAGTACACGGCCCAACCTTCCACGCCGGCGATGATCGCGTAAAGCGCAAGCCCGCTGATGCTCAGCGCCGCAATCGCCGCCAGCATCAGTGGGGTATCGAGCAGCCCGCCGGCGAGCTTGATCAGATAGCCGATGCCTTCCTGAGAAGCGACGAATTCCGACACGATGACGCCGATGATGGCAAGCGTGATCGAAATCTTCATGCCGCCGAAGATATAGGGCAAGGCGTTAGGCATTCGAATTTTCCAGAAGATTTGCCAGCGCGAGCCCATGAACGTGCGCGCCATGCGATGAATGTCCTCGTCGACGGATTCGAATCCCATGGCCGCGTTGATGGTCATGGGAAAGAACGCGACCAGGAAGGCCAGCAGCAGACTCGACATGGTTCCGGTCCCGAACCACACGATGAACAGGGGCGCAATGGAGATTTTGGGGATCACTTGCGAAACGACGATGACCGGATAAAAGCCCTTTCGGACAATGTTGGAGTAGGTGATCAACACGGCGACGAGAACGCCGCCGACAACGGAAAGTGCAAATCCGAGCACCGTGAGATAGAGCGAAGGCCACAGATGCGTAAGCAGCAGATCATGGCGCTGCGCCATCGTCTCGAAAACCGCCGAGGGCGGCGGCAATATGATGCTGCGGATGCCCAATGCCCTGACGCTGACCTCCCAGACCAAGAGCAGGAGCGTCGTGACGAGGGTCGGCCACGCGATCGCGGCCGCGCGCTTGGCAATGTTATTCCGCATGGCTCGCCTCGATCGCTTTGCGCAGATGGCGAACCAAGCGGTTGAACGTTTCATCTTCGGTCACCGCGATGGCTCGCGGTCGCGGCAGCTCGATTGCCAGCTCGTCGATGATCGTGGCCGGCCGGCGACCCATGACCAGCACCCGATCGGAGAGGAAGGCCGCTTCACGGATGCTGTGGGTGACGAAAATCACAGTCTTGCGGTTGGCCTGCCAGATGCGCTGCAGCTCGACCGCCATTTCGTCGCGCGTGATTGCGTCGAGCGCGCTGAACGGCTCGTCCATCAGCAGGATGCTGGGATCGTGCACAAGCGCCCGGCAAATCGCGACGCGCTGGCGCATGCCGCCCGACAGCTGACGCGGCAGCAGTCCGGAAAACTCGTCGATTTTCGCCATGCGCAGCAGTTCCAGAGCACGCCGCCGGTATTGTGGACGCGGCAGCTTCAGCAGCTCGATGGGAAACAGCACGTTTTGCAAGACCGTGCGCCACGGCAGCAGAACCGGGCTCTGGAAAACCACGCCGATTTCCCGCCGAGGCCCGGCGACTTTCACGTCCTTGATGCGGATTTCGCCGGCGCTCGGATTGATGAGTCCCGCAATCATCATCAGCAACGTGCTCTTGCCGCAGCCGCTTGGACCGAGCACGCTGAGAAACTCCCCGTCGGCAAGGTCAAACGACAGCTGGCGGATCGCTTCGAGGTCGCCGAATGTCTTCTTGAGAGCTGCGATGCGCACGATGGCCCCGCCGTAGCCCCAGCCAGGAGTGCGGCCGGGCGTCGGCGAGGCGGCTGCCGATCGCATCGCATCGCTCTCCTCAATCCCGCTATCGGCAGTCATGCTCGTTGATTTGAACCGCGCACGCCGAGCGATTTCCATGGCGATTGGCAACCTTGCCATCGTGCTATCATACTCGCTCTTAACGCAAGAAGAGTTTAGGCATATCTGGCAAAAGGGCGCAGCTCCGGTCTACGCAACCGGCCTCGTGACTTGACGGCCTTTTATCGCCAGGGGAAGAACGCGCTCGCGCGGTTGCTGGGCAAGTTTCGCCGATGACACAAACCACCGCGTCTCAACAAGGCATCGGAGCCCGCGTCGCCAGAAAGGAAGACGATCGGCTCTTGCGCGGTCGCGGGCAGTTCGTGGCCGATATTCGGCTGCCCGGAATGAAGGACATCGCTTTCGTTCGCAGCCCCGTCGCGCATGGGCGCATTCGCAGCATTTCCACTCCCCCCGATCAGCGCGGCAACACGTTCACCGCAGCCGATCTCGTCGGTGTGAAGCCGATCCGCGCGGTCTCCGGCTTGCGCGGCTTCAAAGTCTCGGAGCAGCCTCCGCTCGCGACCGACAAAGTCCGCCACGTGGGCGAATTGGTGGCGATGTGCGTCGGATCGACGCGGGCGCAAGCCGAGGACCTCGCCGCGTCCGTGGCGCTCGATCTCGAGGAATTGCCGGCGGTTTACGACATGCTGGACGCACGGAGGAACGCCGCCGTCCTCGTCCACGAGCACTGGGGCGATAACGTATTTCTGGAGACGTTCGTCGATGTGGATATCAGCAAGGCATTCGACGCACCGATCAAAGTCTCGCGCGAGATCCGCACCGCGCGCCAATGCATGGCGCCCATCGAGGGGCGCGGGGTCGTTGCTTTCTGGGATTCACGGCTCGAACAATTGACGATCTACTCGGCCTGCCAGATGCCGCACATCGTGCGCACCGGCTTGTCGGAATGCCTTGGTCTTGAAGAGGGCCAGGTCCGTATCATCGCTCCCGACGTCGGCGGCGGCTTCGGCTACAAAGGGATCCTGCTGCCGGAGGAGATTTGTCTCGGGTGGCTCGCCATGCGTTGCTCCCATCCGGTGCGCTGGATTGAGGATCGGCGCGAACATCTCATTGCCGGCGCCAATTGCCGCGAGCACTATTATCGCATCACCGCCTATGCCGAGCGCGACGGGCGGTTGCGCGGCATCGACTGCGAAGCCGCGGTCGATTCCGGCGCCTATTCGTCCTACCCGTTCTCGGCCTGCCTCGAAGCAGCGCAAGTCGCAAGCATCCTGCCGGGCCCCTATGATTTTCCCGCCTACCGCTGCCGCACCTTCTCGGTCGCCACCAACAAATGCCCGATCCTGCCCTATCGCGGGGTAGCGCGTACGGGAGTCTGTTTCGCACTCGAGCTCGTGCTCGACGCGGTGGCGCGCGAAGCGGGCATCGAGCCGCACGAAGTGCGAAGGCGCAATCTCGTGCGACCCGAGCAGATGCCATTCGACAACATCACCAACAAGCATTTTGACAGCGGCGACTATCCGGAATCGTTGCGCCGCGCGGTGGCAGCAATCGACGTCGCGGGGTTGCGAGCGCGGCAGCAGCGCGGGGAGGGCAACGGACGGTTGATCGGCGTTGGTCTTGCGACCTATTGCGAGCAAGCCGCCCACGGCACGTCCGTCTATTACGGCTGGGGCATTCCGATGGTGCCCGGTTACGAGCAGGCGACCGCCCGGCTCACCCCCGACGGCGGCCTGGAATTGCGCGTCGGCCTGCACTCGCACGGACAGGGGTTGGAAACGACGCTGGCGCAAGTCGCCCATGACATCCTGGGCATCGACATCAGCAAAATCAGGATCGTGCTCGGCGACACCGCGCTCACCCCGTATTCGACCGGGACGTGGGGATCGCGCGCCATGGTGATGGCCGGCGGCGCGGTGGCAGCGGCGTGCCGGGAGATCGCCAAGCGCGTGGCGACGATCGGCGCGCGACTGCTGCAGACCGATCCGGCGCACGTGTTGGTGCGTGGCGGTCAGGCCGCCGGTCCGCACGGCGCCGTCGGTTTGGCGGAGATCGCGCGCGCCTGGTATCTGCGGCCGCAAGATCTCCCGCACGACGTCGACCCGGGCGGTCTCGAGGTCACAATCGGCTACAAACCGGCACGCGACAGCGGAACCTTCAGCTATGCCACCCATGCCGCTTTGGTGGCGGTCGACTCGGAGACCGGCGAGGTGGACATCCTCCGCTATGTCATCGTCGAGGACGGCGGCAAGCTGGTTAATCCCATGATCGTTGACGGACAAATCTACGGCGGCTTCGCGCAAGGCGTGGGGACGGCGCTTTACGAGGAGATGCCGTTCGATCGTTCGGGACAGCCGCTCGCTTCCACACTGGCCGACTATCTGCTCCCCGCGGCGACCGAGGTGCCGACCCCGCTGCTTGAACATATGGAAACGCCCGCGCCCTACACCGAATTCGGCGTCAAAGGGATCGGCGAAGGCGGCGCCATAGCACCGCCAGCGGCTATCGCCAATGCAGTCAATGATGCGCTGCGGCCGCTCGGCGTCGAATTGCTGATATCGCCGATCACGCCGCAGCGCATCGTCGGGGCCATCGCGGAGCGGCCCGCAAAGGCCAGCGCCGATTGACTAGGGTGAAATCGCCGCCTAATGACGGCTCATCTAGCCGGATTTGTGGGGAATGCAATGAGCGCGAGTGTCACCAAGGAGCTTCTGCAAAGGATTGACGACAATCGCGACCAAGCGATCTCGTTTTTGCAGCAGATGATTGCCATTCCCAGCGTCACCGGGGACGAAGCCAAGATTCAAAAGTTTCTCGCGGATTACATGGGCAAGATCGGCCTCGATGTCGACATGTGGGAAACGGACTGGGAGGAGCTGAAAAAACACCCTGGCTACCGCCCCGTCGATCGGGGCTACGAGGGACGCCCCAACATCGTCGCGACATTGAAGGGCACAGGCGGCGGCCGTTCCTTGCTCCTCAACGGCCATACCGATGTCATTCCGGTCGGCGGTGGCGAAGGCTGGAGCGACAATCCGTGGTCTGCCACCATTAAGAACGGCCGCATCTATGGGCGAGGTTCCGCCGACATGAAGAGCGGCGTTGCCAGCCACATCATGGCGGTCGAATGCCTTGTGGCCGCGGGTCTCAAGACCAAGGGCGACGTCTACATCAACGTGGTCGTCGACGAGGAGGTCAGTGGCCACGGTACCCTCGATACGGTGATCCGCGGGTACAAGGCGGACGCCGGCATCTCCGGCGAGACCAGCGATCTCGCGGTGCAGCCCGCATGCATCGGTCGTATCTGGTTCGAGATCGAAATTCACGGCAAGCCCGCCGGCATTCAAAAGCGCTACGAGGGCATCAGCGGAATTGAGCTGGGCAACAAAATCACCAAGGCAGTCGCGGATCTCGAGGCCAAGCGCGTCGCGACGGTGACCCACCCGCTCTATCCAAATGCCCTCGATACGCTTCCCTGCATCATCGGCAGCTTCTCGGCCGGCAATTATCCGAGCGCGTTCCCTGCCAACTGCTTGCTCAAAGGTAGCATCGGCACCGTGCCCAGCGAGGACCACGAAGGCGTAAAGCGAAGCTTGGTAGAGCAAGTGGCGCGCGCGGCGGCCCAAGATCCGTGGATGCGGGACCATCCGCCGAAGGTGCGGTTCGTCGGCTATGACGCGCAGGCGTCTGAAATTCCGCGCCAGCACCCGATCGTCGAGACTGTCTGCCGCAACTACAAGCAGGTGACTGGCCGCGATCCCGAAATCAGCGGCCGCCAGGGCGCGGCGGATACGCGTTTCCTCAACCAGTATGCGAATACGCCGACCGTGATTTTCGGACCGGGCTCGACTGCGGTCATGCACGCCAACGACGAGTACGTTGCCATCGATGATTATCTCACCGCGATCAAAGTGGTCGCGTTGAGCATCTGCGACTGGTGCGGCGTCGATCGTCGGTAGAGCATGTTCGTGCGAAGTGAAATCAGCGAAGCGGCGAACTCGGTCTGCTCCCTCCCCGGGAACGATGTGGCGCCGCGCGGCGTCGTCCAACATTCTAAATCAGCACAATCACTTTAGCTTGGGAGACATTGTTGCAAGCACGGCCCACTATCGCGGTCATCGGCGGAACGGGGGAGCTGGGCTCGGCGCTGGCAAAGCGCTGGGCGGCGGCAGGCTATCCCATCATTCTGGGCTCGCGGTCCAAGCAGAAAGCGCAGGCCGTCGCCCAAGAAATGAATGCCGATCACGGGTCCGTCACCGGCGACGACAACCGCGCGGCGGCGGCAGCCGCCGACATCGTCGTTGTTGCCGTCCCCTACGCCAGCCATGAAGCCATCATCAACGAGATCAAGCCGGCCGTCGCGGGCAAGATCGTCGTTGACACGGTTGTGCCGCTCGTTCCCCCCAAAGTCTCGGTCGTGAAGCTTCCGCCCGATGGATCGGCCGCCTTGATCGCGCAGCGGCTGCTCGGCGAAGCGGCGCGCGTCCAGTCCGCCTTCCACAACGTCAGCGCATCGAAGCTGCATTCCAGCGGCAGTGTGGATTGCGATGTTCTGGTGTTCGGCGACGACCGCGAGGCGCGCGCCGCCGTGATCGATCTGGCGAATGCGGCGGGCACCCGTGGCGTCGACGGTGGGCCGCTTGCCAATTCCGCGGCGGCTGAAGCGTTGACCTCCGTCCTCATCGGAATCAATCGGCGATATAAAGTCGACGGCGCCGGCATTCGCATCACCGGATTGCCGGCAGCGCAGCGGCGTGATGGCGGATGAGCAGAGCTGCAATTTTATCCGACGATCTAGAGCGCAATCTCACCCGCGAGGAAGCGCTGTCGCTTGTCGACTGCGAGCTTGAGGCGCTGCTGCCCGTGGCGGCGCGCCGGCGTGATGCTGCCCACGGCCCGATCGTCTCCTATTCACGCAAGGTCTTCATTCCGCTGACCAAGCTTTGCCGCGATGTTTGTCACTACTGCACGTTTGCTCATCCGCCGCGCAAAAATGACCGAGCCTATCTCTCGCTCGACGAGGTGCTCGCCATCGCGCGGGCAGGTCAGGCGGCCGGTTGCAAGGAGGCACTGTTCACGCTCGGCGACCAGCCTGAGCTACGCTATCGAATTGCCGCCGATGAGCTTGCCCGCCTTGGACACCGCACGACCTTGTCTTATCTCGCAGAGGCGGCGCGCGCGGTGTACGAGCAAACCGGATTGCTGCCGCACCTCAATCCAGGCCATTTGACGCCGGCCGATGTGGCGGTCTTGCGCGCCGTCTCCGTGTCCCAGGGGCTGATGCTCGAATCCGTGTCGGAGCGGCTGTGCGCGCGCGGCGGTGCCCATTACGGCTCGCTCGATAAGCAGCCGCGCAGGCGGCTCGCCAGCATCCGCGCCGCCGGCGAGCAGCGCGTGCCGTTCACCTCGGGCATTTTGATCGGTATCGGAGAGACGCGCGAGGAACGGATCGACTCGCTGCTCGCGCTGCGCGCGCTCAACGATGCTTATGGACACATCCAGGAAATCATCATCCAGAATTTCCGGCCGAAAGCGGGAACCCGCATGGCCCATTGGCCTGCGCCGCCTCTCGACGAGCTACTCTGGACAATCGCGATGGCGCGGCTGTTGTTCGCACCGTCGATGAACCTTCAGGCTCCGCCCAATCTCAATCCGGGCGTGCTAGCGCGCTTGATCGACGCCGGCATCAACGACTGGGGCGGCGTGTCGCCGGTCACGCCGGATCACGTCAATCCAGAGGCGCCGTGGCCGGCCCTGGACGCCCTCGAGGGCGCCACCAACGCCGCGGGCAAGCAACTCGTGGAACGGCTGGCGATCTATCCGGCATTCGCACGGGAGGCGGATACATGGGTCGATCCAGCGTTGCGGACGGCGCTGGTCCGCCGCGTCGACGCCGATGGTTGGCCGCGCAGCGATGAATGGTCGCCCGGGGCTGCCGTTCCATTTCCCGATCGCGCTACGCGCTTTGCCCGCCCGGCGATCGCCGGCGAAATCCCAGCCATCCTGGCCAAGGCACAGGCCGGCGCCAGACTCGGTGAAGCCGAGATCGTGCGGCTGTTTCGCTGCCGCGGGGATGAATTTGCCGCGGTACGCGCGGCCGCCGACGAGTTGCGCGACGTGGCCAATGGCGACGTCGTCTCCTACGTCGTCACCCGCAACATCAATTACACCAACATCTGTTACTTCAAATGCGGATTCTGCGCATTCTCCAAAGGCAAGCTGAGCGAGAACTTGCGCGGCCGGCCGTACGAACTCTCGCTTGGCGAGGTCGGCCGGCGCGCGCGCGAGGCTTGGGCGCGCGGCGCTAGCGAAGTCTGCATGCAGGGCGGCATCCATCCGAGCTATAGCGGCGCCACATATCTCGAGATTTGTCGGGCTGTGAAAAGCGCCGCCCCCGGCATCCACATCCACGCGTTTTCGCCACTCGAAGTGCATCAAGGCGCCGCAACGCTCGGCATGCCGATCGAGGAGTTTCTGCACACGCTGCACGCCACGGGGCTCGGCACCCTACCGGGCACGGCGGCGGAAGTTCTCGACGATGAGGTGCGCGCCGTGCTTTGCCCGGACAAGATCAATACTGGGCGCTGGCTCGCGGTGATGCGCGCCGCACATCGAAACGCCTTGCGCAGTACCGCAACCATCATGTTCGGCCATGTCGACGGCTACCAGCATTGGGCGCGCCACCTGCTGCGCATTCGCGACCTGCAGAGCGAGACCGGCGGCTTCACCGAATTCGTGCCGCTGCCGTTCGTGCATATGGAGGCCCCGATCTATCTCAAAGGTCGGGCGCGGCGCGGGCCGACCTTCCGGGAGGCGATACTGATGCACGCGGTCGCGCGTCTGGCGCTCAATCCTTTGATCACCAACATCCAGACATCCTGGGTGAAAATGGGCCGCGAGGGCGTGAAAGCGTGTCTGCGCAGCGGCGCCAACGATCTCGGCGGCACGTTGATGGAGGAAACCATCACGCGCGCGGCGGGGGCGAGTCATGGACAGGAGATGACGCCGGCCGAGATGGAGCGCACCATTCGCTCGATCGGCCGCAGAGCGCGCCAGCGCGACACGCTTTACCGCACGGTCGCGGAGGAGCGCTACCGCGCCTCGTTCGCTGCGGCGCGTGCCGCTGGCGCGCAGCCCAAAGAAGTCGCATCGGCTCCATGAGCGAACCACTCCTCATCCGGCCGGAGATCGTGGACGCCGAGCGCCGTCGCGCGGCCGTCGCATGCCTGCGCGACGCGCAGGTGAGCTTGCCGACCTGGACCGAGCTGGCCGATCCGGCCCACATCTCGGATGCGGTGGGGACGAGCCTCAAATCGGTCGGCGCCGACGACCCGGATGCGAAAAATCTTTGGCGCGTTCACTGGTTCAACAGCGCCGATCGCAGGCATCGCGCAGCGCTGCCCGGCTATGTCGTCCTGCCGCAGGCGCTGACCGGCGTGAAGACGCCGATCATCGTTCTTCTGGGCCGGCGGTTTCCAATGATCGGGGCGCACAAAGTACTGGCCGCGTACGCCTGTCTCGTGCCTCGCCTGGTGACGGGCCGCTTCGATCCCGCGCACGACCGGGCGGTGTGGCCATCCACCGGAAATTACTGCCGCGGCGGGGTTGCCATCTCACGCATCCTGGGCTGCCGCGGCGTGGCCGTGCTGCCCGCCGGCATGAGCCGCGAGCGTTTCGATTGGCTCAACGAGTGGGTGTCGGATGCCGCCGACATCATCCGCACGCCGGGGACGGAAAGCAACGTCAAGGAAATCTACGACAAGTGCGCCGAGCTTGCGCGCGACAAACGCAATATCATCATCAACCAGTTTTCCGAATTCGCCAACTACTTGATCCATTACTACTGCACCGGCCTCGCGTTCGATCGTGTGTTCTCGCATTTCAAAGGCGAGAACCCCGACTATCGCTTGGCGGCATTCGTTGCGGCGACCGGCTCGGCTGGAACCATCGCGGCCGGCGACTACTTGAAGGCGCGGCACGGCGCCAAGATCGCCGCAGCCGAGGCCATCGAATGCCCGACCATGCTCTGCAACGGATACGGCGAGCACAACATCCAGGGCATCGGGGACAAGCACATCCCGCTGATCCACAACGTCATGAACACCGACCTCGTTGTCGGCGTGTCCGATCTGGCCAGCGATTCGCTCAATCTGCTTTTCGGTGGCAATGCCGGACGCAGCTACTTGGTGGGCCGGCGCAAGATCGATCCGGACGTGGTGAGGACCTTCGACGATATCGGCATCTCGGGGCTTGCGAATATCGTCGCCGCGATAAAGGTCGCCAAGCATCTTGATTTTGGCGCCGACGACGTGGTCATGACGGTGGCGACCGACAGCGCCCTGCTCTATGCCAGCGAGCGGGAAAGGTTTCTCGCCCGCCGGTACGGGGACGGTTTCGACGAGGTCAATGCCGGCGAGATCTTCAGCCGCCACTTGGAAGGGATCGCGGACGACCACATGCTCGAGCTGACCCATTTCGACCGCAAGCGTATTTTCAATCTCGGCTACTTCACCTGGGTGGAGCAGCAGGGCGTGACGCTCGATGATTTCGAACGGCGCAAGGACCAGCGGTTCTGGCGCGGTCTCGTGGAGTCGATACCGATGTGGGATCGTTTGATCGAGGATTTCAACGCGGAGGTCGGCGCCGCCCGCGCCCGCTGATCGGCATGGCAGAGACCGAGGGCAAACCGGTCGGCACCGCGGTTCGGACCTATCCGGAGCTGCGCGAGGAATTGTTGCGCCGCGACCGCAGTCTGCGCGACAAAGTCGTCTCGCTAGAAGAGGCGACCTCGTTCGTGCGCGACGGAGACTCGGTCGGGATCGGCGGCAGCACCATGTCGCGCACGCCCATGGGCCTGATCTGGGCGCTGATCCGCGCCGGTCGAAAGCAACTCACCTGTTCGCGCAGCATTGTCTCGAGCGACGGGGACCTCCTATTCGCGTCAGGCGTCTGCAATCACATGGTGACGAGCTGGTTCAGCCAGGGAATTCTGTGGGGGGTCTCGAAGGTGATGCGCCATCACGTCGAGACCGGAAAGACGCGATACGACGAGTGGAGCCACATGGCCATGGGCATGCGGTTTCGTGCCGGCGCCATGGGCGTCCCGTTCATGCCGATCCGGTCGATGCTGGGCTCCGATGTCCGCAAACAACGCCCTGAAGCGCTCGAGATGGACTGCCCATTCACCGGCGAGAAGCTGCTGCTCGTTCCCGCGCTCAATCCCGACGTCGCCTTGATCCACGTCCAGCGCTGCGATCCTTACGGCAACGCGCAAATCGACGGGCTGCAGTTCATGGACATCGATCTGTCGATGGCCGCCAACAAGGTCATCCTGACGACGGAGCGCATCGTCTCCAACGATCAGATCCGGCGCGCTCCGGACCAGACGAAGATACCTTTCTTTGCCGTCGACGCCGTGGTCGAATTGCCGTTCGGCTGCGCGCCGCACGAATGCTATGGCGTGTACGAGCCCATGTTGCGCCACATGGAGGATTACGTGGCGCTCGTGAACGACGATCCGGTCAAGGGTATGCAGCAATACATGGAACGTTACGTCTACGGACCGAAATCGTGGAGCGAATTTCTCGCCTTGATCGGAATCGAGGAATTGCTCGAGGCGGCGCGCGCCGGGGAGAGCATCTACGATGCTTAAGAAGCACAACTACACGGCGGCGGAGCTGCTCACCATCTTGAGCGCCCGGCAACTCACCGACGGGCAAGTGGTGTTCGCAGGCGTCGGCATTCCGCTCCTGGCCGCCACCCTTGCGCAGCGGCTGCGTTGCCCCGGACTGACCATTCTATTCGAAGGCGGCGTGATCGGCGCCTTCATCGAGCCGGGCAAGCTGCCGCCTTCGACCAACGATCAGCGCTGCACCAAACGCGCCAACATGGTGCTCGGTAGCGCGGAAGTATTGCTGTTGCTGCAGCGCGGCTACGTCGACGTCGGGTTCATGGGCGGAGCGCAGGTCGATCAGTACGGCAATTTGAACAGCTCGTTCATCGGCGATCCAGCGCGGCCCAAGACGCGCCTGCCGGGCACGGGCGGCGGCAACGACATCGCCTCGCTCGCGCAGATGATCGTGGCGATGAAGCATGAGAAACGCCGGTTCGTCGAGCACGTCGACTTCATCACCAGCCCCGGATACCTGCACGGGGGCGATACGCGACGCGCGAGCGGTCTCCTTGCCGGCGGCACGTTTCGCGTCGTGACCGATCTGGCGGTGTTCGGATTCGACCCCGACAAGCGCCGCATGCAGGTGCTCTCGCTCAACCCGGGCGTCACGCGCGAAGAGCTTCAGGACAACACCGGCTTTACCCTCGACTTCTCGCCCCACCTGGGGGTGACCGAGCCGCCCACCGATCAGGAGCTTGATCTGTTGCGCGAGCTCGATCCGGACCGGCTCTATACCGGCTAGCCTCCACTCGGAACATCGACCTTCGACAGCAGAGGAGTTTTTGCGATGGCGGGTTTGGATCGCACGTTCGGCATTGCAGTACCAAATTTCACCGCGTACCCGCAGATGCCGGATGTCAAGGCGCTAGTCGAGTACGGCGTGAGGATGGAACAGCTCGGCTTCGACTCGCTTTGGGTCTGGGATCACATCCTGCTCGGCGTCGAGCCGAATTTTCCGATCATCGAGTCGTTGACGCTGCTCACTGCCATTGCCGCCCGCACCAATAGGATCAAGCTCGGTACCGGCATTCTCGTGCTACCGATGCGCAATCCGGTGATCCTCGCCAAGCAACTCGCCTGCATGGATCTGTTGTCCGACGGCCGCCTGCTGATGGGCATGGCGTCGGGCTGGTACCGGCGCGAATTCAATGCGATCGGCGTGCCGTTCGAGCAGCGCGGCAAGATCATGGACGAGAATCTCGATATCCTCAAACGCTTCTGGACCGAGCACACGGTCAGCGGGAAGTTTTCCCGCTACGACATCCCGGCCGGTGTCATGTATCCGAAGCCGGTGCAAAAACCGCATCCGCCGATCCTGATCGGCGGATACGTCGATCGCGTGCTCAAACGCGCGGCGGTGAGCGGCGACGGGTGGCTGACCTATTTCTACCTGCCCGAAAGCTTCGCTAAGTCATGGAATAAGATCCGCGGCTTTGCAAAGGAGGCGGGAAAAGACCCGGACAAGCTCCTCAACGCCGCGCAGCTGCCGATCTTCATCGGCAAGTCTCGGCAGGCCGTCGAGGGCCCCATGATGGAATGGCTCACCAAGGAGTGGGACTTTGCCTCCTGGAGCGAATCGACCAAGGAGAGCGCCATCATGGGAACGGTCGACGAATGCATCGAGCAGCTCAAGGCGCACGTGGCGGTCGGAACGCAGAAAATCATCTTCGTTCCCTACAAATACGAGACGGAGCAGATCGAGACGATTGCGCGCGAGATCATCCCGCGCCTCAAGGCGAAATGACGCAGGCGCGTGGGAGAGGCTACGCCGCATGTGGTTCGCTATGAACGGGACATGCTATAGTTGCACGAGCGCCGCTCGGCGCCGTTCCCTTGACGGAGGACAGATATGAAACGATTTGCGAGCACCACAACGCTTGCGGCCATCGTCCTTGCCGCCGGCGTGACGACCGCATCCGCGCAAGACAGCATCAAGGTCGGCGTCATTCAGCCGCTGACCGGCGCGTTTGCGGCGTCGGGAAATTATGTCGCCAACGGCGCCAAGATCGCCGCCGACGAGATCAATGCCAAGGGCGGGGTGCTCGGCAAGAAATTGGAGCTGGTGATCGAGGACAACAAGAGCAACCCGACGGAAGCGGCCGCGGTCGCCGAGAAGCTGATCGTGCGCGACAAGGTCCCGGTGCTGATGGGTGCCTGGGGCTCGGGCTTCACCCTCGCCATCATGCCCAAGCTGATGGAGTACAAGGTGCCGATGCTGGTCGAGACCTCCTCGGCCGGTAAGATCACCACCTCCGGCAATCCCTACATCTTCCGCATTTCGCCGCCGTCGGCAGTCGAGGCGGTCGCGTTCGCCAAGATCGTCGACAAGCTCAAAATCGGCAAAGCGGACTTCCTCGTCGTGAACAACGATTGGGGCCGCGGCGCCGCAGAAGACTTCGGCAAGATGTTCAAGGAGCACAACATCAAGCTGGGGCTGGTGGAGACCATGGATCCTCCGGCGCAGGACATGAGCGCGCAGCTCGCCAAGATCAAAGCCTCCGATGCCGACACGCTCATTATTACCACGGCGGTCGAGCAGCTCACGCTGGTGCTCAAGCAGGCGGCAGCGCTGGGCTTGAAGAAGCGGATCATCACGACCGGCGGCTCGCAGAGTCCTGATCAGTTGATCGAGCAGGCGGGCGGGGCGGCAAACGATACGACCCACATCACCTTCTTTACGCCGTGGAAGCCCGAGGCATCGGCCGATCCGGCCATGGCCAAAGCCTTCATCGAGGAATGGAAGAAGCGTGGCTATCCGTTCGCCGGGCTGACCGAGAGTTTCCGCGGCTATGACGGCATCCGCACCATTGCGGCCGCGATCGCCAAGGCGGGCAAGGCCGATCCGGAGGCGATCCGCGCGGCGCTCTGGCAGATCGAGCTGACCGGCATGAACGGCAAGATCAAGTTCGAGAAAGCCGGACCCGCGGGTCAGGAAAGCGGCCAGAGCAATCCCGGCATCTATCTGATCAAGATCGAGAACGGCAAGGTCGTCCTCCCAAGCGCCTGATAAACTCCTTTACTGTCGTCCCCGCGAGGGGCACCCCGCGACGTTCGCGTCGCGGGGACCGCGAAGCGGGACCCGTAACCACCGACTCTGGAATATGGGTCCCCGGCATAAGCGCGTTTACGCGCGTCCATAGCCCGTCGAAGACGGGCGTGAACGCCCTTACGGACGCGCTATGCGCGGGGACGACGGCTGCCTTCGGATCCCTGAGGGGCACGTGGATCAATTCCTGCAGCATCTCCTCAATGCCGTCATGCTCGGCGGAACCTACGCCCTGCTCGGCATCGGGCTGACGTTGATCTTCGGGATCATGCGGGTGGTGAATTTCGCGCACGGCGAGCTCTACGCCTTCGGCGCCTATGCCGTCTATCTGATCGTGGCCTCGCTCGGCCTCGATTTCTTCCTCGGCCTCATCATCGCGGTGATCGCCGGGGCGCTGCTCGGCTCCTTGATCGAGGTCGCGCTGCTGCGGCCCGTGCGCGGCGCCGATATCGACACGGTCATGCTGGTGATGATCGGCGCCTGGATCGTGATGCAGAACACCGAGCTGCTGTTCTGGGGCGGCGTGGCCAAGGCGATCGTGACGCCGTTCCCGGAGGCTCCGCTGGTGATCGGACCGGTGTCCATATCCTGGTTGCGTCTGTTCGTGCTGGGTATGGCGCTGCTTTTGATCGGCGGAAGCTATGTCCTCATCCACCGCACCAAACTCGGCAAGGCGATGCGAGCGACGTTCCAAGATGCCGACACGGCGGCTTTGATGGGGGTCAATATCAAGGGCATCTTCACTGCGACCTTCGCCATCGGCTCCGCGCTTGCAGCCGCGGCGGGGGCTTTGCTGGGTCCGGTCTTCCTGGTCACCCCCACCATGGGTGACCTCGCCGCGCTGAAAGCATTCGCCATCGTCATCCTCGGCGGTCTCGGCAACATCACCGGCGCGACCATCGGCGGATTCATCCTCGCCTTCGTCGAGGAGATTGGTGCCGGCTACGTCTCATCCGGCTATCGCGATGCAATGGGCTTTTTGATCATCATCGTGGTGCTGCTGTTCAAGCCGACCGGGCTGTTCGCGCGGGCGGAGCGGGTTGGATGAAGCGCGCGTTGCCGGCGTTCTGGCTCCTCGTTTTCCTCACCATTCCGTTGTGGCTGCAGGACCAGTACATCCTGCACATCCTGATCACGACCGGTATTTTCATAATCGCGTCGATGAGTCTCAACCTGCTGCTCGGCTATACCGGGCAGCTCAGCCTCGGTCACGTGGCGTTCTTCGGCATCGGTGCCTATGCCAGCGCGTTGACGACGCTCGGGTTCGACGTGGACGTGTTCGGATTTCGCGTGGTGCATCAACCTTGGCCCGCCGTCATCGGCTTGTTCGTCGGCATGGTCATCGCCGGATTGAGCGGTTATGCGATCGGCCGCCTGTCGTTCAAAGTGCGCGGCGCCTACTTCGTGATCGTCACCATCAGCTTCGCCGAGGTCACGCGGCTCATTGCCCTGAATTGGGTCGAGCTGACGCAAGGTCCGTTGGCACTGACTAACATCCCTCCCTATACGCTCGGATTTCCAGGGCTCGGCAGCTATACGCTCTGGAACAAGACCGCGTATTACTATCTCGTCCTCGCCGTGGGACTCATCGCCTACGTCGTGATCAGCCGGCTGGTCGGCTCGCGCATCGGCCGTGCCATGATTGCGCTCAAGGAAAACGAGACGCTGGCGAGCTCGGTTGGCATCGATGTGACGCGCTACCTCGTGCTGGCGGCGGTTGTGTCCGCCGCCATGGCCGGCGCCGCCGGGAGCCTCTACGCCCACTATCTCAAGATCATCGACCCCGACATTTTCCTGTTCATCTACACCGTGACCATGGTGATCATGGTCATCACTGGCGGCAAGGGAACGCTGGCCGGTCCGATTGTCGGAGGCGTGATCTTCGGGTTCCTGCCCGTGATTCTCCGCCCCGTCGCAGCGCCTGCGGTCCAATGGATCCTCTACGGCGGCTTGATGATTGCGATCGTCTTTGTCTTGCCGCAGGGAATCGTGCCGGCGCTGGAACGCTGGATTGCGAGCTGGCTGACACGCAAGCCCGCGGACGCATTATTGGCCGGCAGCTCCAAGCCGCACGAGGGGCAATGATGCCGACACGCGGTGCAGCGGGGGAGGTCGTCCTTTCGATCGCGCACGTCGCGGTGCATTTCGGCGGCCTCGTCGCGCTTTCCGATCTCAATTTCACCGTGTGCGAGGGAGAGATCGTCGGCCTCATCGGGCCGAACGGCGCCGGCAAGACCACTGCGTTCAATGTGTTCACCGGCTTTTTAAAACCCTCGGCCGGCGAGGTCCGCTATCGCAACACCTTGTTGAACGGCCTCAAGCCGCACGAAATTACCAGTCTCGGCCTCGTCAGGACCTTTCAGCGCACGAGCATCTTTCAGAACAACACGGTGTTCGAGAATGTGCTGATCGGATTGCATCGCCTGGGACGATCGACCCTATGGGATACATTGCTGGCGCTGCCACGGGAGAAGATCGCGGAAGGAGAGCTTGCCGATAAGGCGCGCGAGATCTTGCGCATCGTCGGCCTCGAGCGGCGGGCGGCGGACGTGGCCGCGACCCTTCCTTACGGCGAGCAGCGCCTGCTCGGCATGGCTTTGGCGCTTGCCGCACAGCCCTCGATGCTGCTCCTGGACGAGCCGGTCTCGGGGATGAATGCGAGCGAGAGCGCGAAGGTCATGAAGCTGGTCGAGACCATTCGCGCCTCGGGCGTGACCATCCTGTTGGTGGAGCACGACATGCCCATGGTCATGCAGGTGTCGGACCGCATCGTTGTCCTCAACTATGGCCGCATCATCGCGGAAGGTCCCCCGGTCGCCATTCAGAAAAATCCCGATGTCATTCGCGCGTATCTGGGAGAAGGAAAGAAGCGTGCTTGAGCTGCGTGAGGTGGTCTGTTGTTACGGCCAGGTGGCGGCACTCAAGGGAGTGTCGCTCACCGTCGGCAAAGGCGAGCTCGTCGCGCTCATCGGCGCGAACGGTGCCGGCAAGACCACGACCCTGAAGGCGATCTCCGGCTTGTTGCACCCGACCGCGGGGATGATCGTGTTCGATGGACACGACATCACCCATGCCTCCGCGCGGACCATTCTTTCGCTCGGGCTCGCGCATTGTCCGGAGGGGCGGCACGTTTTTCCGGACATGACGGTCCTGGAGAACCTGGAAATGGGCTGTTATCTGCGCACGGATCGTCGGGAGGTCGCGGCCGACATGATGCGGGTCTTCGATCAGTTCCCGCGGCTGGCCGAGCGCCGGCAGCAGCCGGCGGGGACGTTGTCCGGCGGCGAGCAGCAGATGCTTGCGATCGGCCGCGCGCTGATGTCGCGGCCCAAGCTCATCATGTTCGACGAGCCTTCCCTCGGCCTTGCCCCCACCATTGTCGAGCGCACCTTCGACATCATCACCGGCATTCGCGCCTCCGGCACCACCGTCCTGATGGTGGAGCAGAACGCATCCGCGGCGCTGAACATGTGCGATCACGCTTACCTGCTCGAGTCCGGCTCGCTCGCGCTCGCGGGCAGCGGGCGCGAGTTGATCGACAATCCGCACGTGCGGGCGGCGTATCTGGCGGGGTGAGGCGGTTTATTCCTGAGTGCCGTTATCCTCGACCCGTCATGCGCGGGCTTGACCCGCGCATCCATCTTCTTCGCAAAAACTCCTTTACGAAGATGGATGGATTGCCGGGTCATAAGCGCGTTCACGCGCGTCTTCCGACGCGCTTTGCCCGGCAATGACGGCGGATAGGTTTTAATACGCCTGCAGGTATTTGGTGATGTCGACTCGCTCCGGCAGCGTGCCGACCGCGGTCGAGAAGTCGATGAATTTCTGGAACTCCGCCTTGTGCTTGTCGGTCAGCTCACCCGCCATGAAGTAGCGCACCATCGGCACGGTATCGACCACGTCTTCGGGGGTGAGCGTGTTCTTGGCGAGGTACTTGCGCGCCTCCTGCGGGTTCTGGTTGACGAAGTCGATGCCCTTCTTCCACACGGCGGCGAAGCGCCGCGCGACGTCCGGGCGGCTCTTGATGAAGTCGCTGGTAATGGCACAGCCGGCCGCGAACGCGTTGCCGTCCTCGTCGCCCAAGATGTATTTGGCGATGACACCCGACTCGAGGGTGCGCGCGACGCCGAGCTTGCGCATGGTCGAGGCCTGCGGCTCGAGGGTGTAGCCGGCATCGAAGGCGCCGCTGGTCATGACATTGACGTGCTGGCTCATGTCGAGCTGATCCATCGTATAGTCGCCCTCCTTGAGACCGACCTTGGCGAGGATCGCCTTGGCGGCAACGAGGTTGGCGGGTCCCGGCGCGGACATGATGCGCGCCCCCTTGAGATCCTTGATCGTCGCGGCGGGGTAGCCGGTGCGCGCGACGAACTGTTCCATCTGGTAGATTTTGCTCTGGCTGTGCACGCCGATATACATGGCGACGCCGGGCTTCTTGAGATTGGCGTTCATCGCCTCGATCGTCACGAGCACGACGGCCGCCTCGATCTGATTGCTGATCATCGCCGCGATGTTCGCTGGCCCGCCGATGAGGCGGATCGTCTCCGGCTCGATGTTCAGTTCTTTGAAAAAGCCGCGCTCGATGCCCACGAAATAGGGCAGCGAGGATGCGGTCGGGAATACCCCGACCCTTACCTTGTCCTGCGCGGCGGCCGGTTGTCCCAGGGCGGCGGCGACGATCGCCCCCAACGCCATCGATCGGATCGTCCGCATCGCATCACCTCCGTTTGCTTATGGCATGTACATGGCGTTTCGCCGCGCATGCAGGATCCGGGCCAGCCTAGTTCGAGCCCCTGACTCCGGGCTGCTTCTCGCATTCTAAGGGTCGCAGGATGCTCGCGCGGG
>CBFGVM010000025.1:0-19620 GCA_965652015.1 uncultured Alphaproteobacteria bacterium | reverse complement strand
GGCAACGCCGCCACCCAGACCATGACGGTCGCTGTGCGCGCGCTTGCGACCCGCGAATTGTCCAGCGCCAACGCCGCCCGTCTCGTGGTTCGCGAAGTGCTCGTGGGATTGGTCAATGGCCTGGCGTTTGCAGTCATCACCGGCGTCGCAGCGGCGGCCTGGTTCAAAATACCCGATCTGGGCTTGGTGATTGGCCTGGCGATGCTCTGCAATCTTGTCGCCGCAGCGCTCGGCGGCATTCTGGTGCCGCTCGTGCTCCATCATTTTCGCGCCGACCCGGCAATATCGTCGGGCGTGTTCGTCACGACGGTGACCGACGTCATCGGATTCTTTTCGTTTCTCGGTATCGCCACGCTGTGGTTCGGCCTCAAATAGCGGACGTATAGGCTCACGCTTTCGCCCAGTGCCGCCCTGAGCAAAGGTCGCGCTGGCATCTCGGCAGCGCTTATAGGTCAATGACCGAGTATGCGCTGAACTACTCACTCAGCGACCTATTCAGTCAATGCGCGGTCACTGTAGGCGTATGACCGCTTGGCCGGTCAGAGGGAATCGCATAGGCCTGTGGCCGCCATGATGCGGGTCAGACTGAAGGCCGACGGCCGGATCGTCGAGATTCTTCCGGACGGAAGTGAACGCGCGCTGCCAAGCCCGCTTGCCGAGATCGCGCAGCAGATGCGCTATGGCCATTCCGCGGGGGGCTTCCTGGCGGCGTCGAGGGCGGCGCGCGCCGGCGCGGCGGATGCCGCCTATGCGCGCGGCGTGCGCGCGCGCACCAAGCTCACGCAGGCGCAGTTCGCCGCACGCATCGGCGTGCCGATCGAGACGGTGCGCAATTGGGAACAGGGCAAGCGCTCGCCACGCGGCCCCGCGCGCGCGTTGCTCAAGGTGATCGACGAGGCTCCCGACGTCGCGTTCGCGGTTCTCGGCGCGAAACCGCAGCGATGACCTGATACGGCGGCGCGTATCTGCCCGCGGCGGCCGGCCAGATGGCTACACGGCGCGGGGCCGTGCCGAGCGGGCGGGCGTGGCGAGCCATGTGAGCGCTGCCATGGCTACGAGCGTCGCGAGATAAGCAATGAGCTGCAGCTCGGTTGGGTGATCGGTGTAACCGACCAGCGCGTGCAGCAAGCGGCCGGTGATGCCGTCCTGGGGAAGCCATGGTGAACTATCCCACAATTGGGTGCCCAGCACGTTGATGACTCCGGCGGCGTCCAGGTACTGCACCGCCTGCGCCGCCATGCCGGCGGCCAGCAATGCGATGAGCACGGCCGTCACGCTGAAAATATGCCGTGCCGGAATGCTGATCAGTCCATAATAGGTCAGTGCCGTAAATGCCGCCCCGGCCGCCAGTCCGAGCATGCCGCCGACGAAAAGCGACGAGCCCGACGTGCCGCCGGCGAGGATACCGTAGAGAAACAGCACGACTTCGGCACCTTCACGCAACACGGCAAGTCCGACGACGGCGCAAAGCGCGGTCATCGGTCGTCGACCCGCAGTCACCGCCGCGCCGACCGCGGCCATCTCGGCTGCCATTTCACGGCCGTGGCGCGCCATCCATCCCGCGTGCCACATGAGCATCAGCACCGCGGCGCCCAGCACGCTCGCGTTGAACAGTTCCTGGCCCGAGCCTTCGAACGCGTTGGCGATGGCCTCGGCGAACAGTGCGACAATGCCGGCTCCGAGCGCGCCCGCGACCACGCCGCCCGCAACCCAGTGGCCACGCCCGCTCACGCCGCGGGTCGCAGCCAGCACGATGCCGATGATCAAGCCGGCTTCGATCACTTCGCGGAAGACAATGACGAGCGCGCCAACCATGCTGTTATTCTGCGATCACCACGCCTTTGGCCGTGTCGGCGTGGAACTCGCCGATGAATTCGTAATTGCCGGGCGCGAGCGGCCCGATGCGCACGACGCCTCTCGATTTGCCGGGAATGACCTTCTCGACCTTGAGCGTGCGGCTCTCGAATTCCTCGGGAGTTGCATCCTCGTTGGTGATGTAAATCAACACGCGTTTGCCTGCAGGCACGCGGATTTCCTGTGGCTCAAATTTGTGGTCGCGAATGACGATGTTGAATTCCTGGGCGACAGCATGCACGCTCGCCACGCTCAGTGCCGCCAATACGATCGCCAATATCGAGACGCGCATCACAGTGCCGTTCGTCAACGCTGTCAGGTGATATGAAAGGCTTCGCGAACCGTGACGCAAGTGCTGTAGTATTGAATTGTTCTAATGTTTGGATGCAGACGCACGCGGAAAGAGTGTGCTGCGGAGCAAATCCGCTTGTCATGCGCCGCCAAGGCGAGACATCCAACAAAGGCCGGCCTATTCATCCTGAAATGGCCCGCCCGAATCGAGGGAATACGCAATGAATGTCGTCGAGGCCAAAGGCGCAAAGATCCCTGCCATCGGACTTGGAACCATGACGCTGATGGATGCGGTCTGCGTCGAAGCGGTCGAGACGGCGCTTCGTCTCGGCTATCGCCATATCGACACCGCCGAGCGCTATCGCAACGAGACCGCGGTGGGGGAGGGACTGCGTCACGGGGCGCGCGCTGCTGGCCTTGCACGCGAGGACGTGTTCGTGACGACCAAGGTCTACCACGATCGGCTGGCGGCTGCCGATTTCGAGCGCTCGTTTGATCAAAGCCTGAAAAATCTGGAGCTCTCCTGGGTGGATCTCCTGCTCATCCATTGGCCGAACCCGAAGGTGCCGCTCAAGGAGACGCTCGACGTGCTGTGCAAAGCCAGGCGCGATGGCCGAGCCAAGCATGTCGGGGTCGCGAACTTCACCACCTCGTTGCTGCAAGATGCGGTGAAGCTCGCAAGCGAGCCGCTGGTGGTGAACCAGATCGAGGTTCATCCGTTCATCGATCAGGACAAGGTGCTCGCGGCGTGCAGGGCGCATGGGCTCGCGGTCACGGCCTATTGTCCGCTCGCCCGCGGCCAGGTACCCGGCAACGACGTGCTCGCGCGCATCGGCAAGGCGCACGGCAAGACGTCGGCGCAAATCGCGCTGCGTTATCTTGTGCAGCACGGCATCATTCCAATTCCGCGCACGTCCAAGGCGGACCATCTCGCCGCCAATCTGGCCATTTTCGACGTCACGTTGAGCGATGCGGAAATGACCGAGATCGCCCGCCTCAAACAGACCGGACTACGCGTCGTCAACCCGCCGCATGCCCCGCGCTGGGACGATTGACGTCAACGGATGAGCCCGAGCGCGAGGTAACGAATGCCGGCCCTATTCGTCGAAGCGCACGGCATCCCGCTCATCGGTCTCGGCACCTGGGAGCTGCGGGGACGCACCTGTGCGCGCATGGTCGAGCAGGCGCTGCAGCTTGGCTACCGTCACATCGACACCGCCGAGCTCTATGACAACGAGCATGAGGTGGGCGAGGGACTACGCGCCGCCGGCGTGAAACGTGACGCCGTATTCATCACCACGAAGGTGTGGCCCTCGCACTTTGCCCCGCGCGACCTCGCGCGATCCGCTGAGCAGAGTCTCACGCGGTTGAGGCTCCCGTATGTCGACCTGCTCCTGCTGCATTGGCCCAACCCGCAGATCCCACTGCGCGACACGCTCGGCGCGCTGTGCAAAGTCAAGCGGGAGGGGCTCGCTCGTCAAATCGGGGTATCGAACTTCACGGTCGCGCTCATCGAGGAGGCGGTGAAGCTTGCGGACGAGCCGCTGGTCTGCAATCAGATCGAGGTGCATCCCTTTATCGACCAGTCGAAGGTGATTGCGGCCAGCCGCCGGCACGGCATGACCATCGTTGCCTATAGTCCGATCGCCCGCGGTGGCGTGAGCAGGCACAAGGTACTCACGCGCATCGGCAAGGCGCATGACAAAACCGCGGCGCAGGTGAGTCTGCGCTTCCTGGTGCAACAGGGCATCGTGGTCATCCCGCGCACCAGCCGGCTCGAACGGCTGTCGGAAAATCTCGCGATCTTCGACTTCGAGCTTTCCGAGTCCGAGATGGCGGAAATCGCGCAGCTCGCCCGCCGCGACGGACGCATCGTCGATTACGCCTATTCCGGATCGCCGCAATGGGACTGAAAATGAGCTTCGCTCGGCGCGTCGTATGGCTGACGACGCTTGCAGCGCTCTTGCCGCTCGTGCCGAATTCTGCCGCGGCCGAGCCGACCCGGGCGGTCCGCGGATGGCCCGTGGCAGGGGAGGCGATCGCGCTGCCCCGACCGCGGCCGGATGCCGGGGAGGCGGAGGCAGCAAGCGGTGCGGATATCGCCGCGGATCGGGTCGCGCTTCCCGAAGGCTTTCGCGAGCTCGCCAAGCGGCCCGGCGAGCCGCAGATCCCCGGGTTGACGATTGTCTATCTTCATCCGCTCGGCTTGCCGGGCGATGCCGTCAAATGGCGCAACATCATCGTGCATCAGACCGAGGGTCCGCCTGGTTCTGCGAAAGGCATGGCGCTCGCGCAGGCGAAAGATCCCACCAGACGCGGCGTCACCATCTGGGTGGAAACCGACGGCACCGTCTATTGGTCGACCGCCGAGACCGCGATTCCGACCCACGGCGACGGCGCCAATCGCAACGACAACAAATACATCGACAATTCCAAGACCTATCGCAACGTGGTCAAGACCAATTCGATCGGGGTGGAATTCGTGGGCAACTATCCCGACGTTGCCAAGCCGGCGACGCGCGAGCAGACGCAAGCCTGGTTGATATTGGTGCGGTTCTTGCAGGAGCGCTACGACATCCCGGTCGAGAACATCTATGCCCATAACTGGATCGACTTTAAGGATCGCCGCTACTGCGAGGGTTGCGAGCTCGCGACGCTGGCGCGCAAACTCGCCTACGAGCCGGGCAAGCAGTGAGCGGACGCGAATAGCGACTAGTGAGTAGCGAGTTGGCGAGTCTCATTGCTGTTCGCCGCTCGCCATCCGTTACTCCCGGAATAGCTCCATGGACTCCAACAGCGCGCTCGTCCTGTTCTCCGGCGGGCAGGATTCGACGGTATGCCTGGCGTGGGCGCTGCAACGTTTCGCTCGCGTTGAAACGCTGGGCTTCGATTACGAGCAGCGCCATCGCGCCGAACTCGAGGCGCGACAGCGCGTGCGTGAGCGCATGAGGATTCTTGCGCCGGCATGGGCCGAACGGCTCGGGCAGGATCACGTTCTGCATCTCGGCGCGCTGGCCGCCATCTCCGACACCGCGCTCACGCGCGAGGTGGCGATCGAAATCGGCGCAAGCGGCCTGCCGACGACGTTTGTTCCCGGCCGCAATCTGGTGTTTCTCGCTTTCGCGGGCGCGCTGGCTTATCGCCGCGGCGTCAAGCATCTCGTCGCCGGCATGTGCGAGACCGACTTCTCCGGCTATCCCGACTGCCGCGACGACACGGTCAAATGTATGCAACTCGCGCTCAACCTCGGCATGGAACGCCGCTTTGTGATCCATACCCCGCTGATGTGGATCGACAAAGCCGCGACCTTCGCGCTGGCGAACGAGATTGGAGGAGACGCATTTCTCGACGTGCTGGTCGAGGACACCCACACCTGCTATCTCGGCGACCGCTCGCAACGGCACGACTGGGGCTACGGCTGCGGGACATGTCCCGCCTGCCGGCTCCGTGCCGACGGATTCGCCAAGTGGATGTCGACACGATGACCGCGATCGATACAAGGCGCCGGGACGAGGGAATCGTGTTTGTCGCGCTATTCGCGTTGACCATCCCGGCAGCGAACTGGCTGATCGGGCACGCCGGCACCGTGTGCCAGCCGGCGGGGCCTTGCCTCATTCCGGTTGCGCCCGGGCTGATGGCCCCCTCGGGTGTGATCATGGCCGGCGCTGCGCTCGTGCTGCGCGACCTGGTCCAGCGCCGGCTCGGGGTGGCGGCCGCATCGCTTGCGATCCTCGCCGGTGCCGTGCTTTCGGCGCTGCTGGCGCCGCCCGCGCTGGTCATCGCGTCGGCGGCCGCGTTCCTGCTCTCGGAATTCGCCGATCTCGCAGTCTATACTCCGCTCGCCCGGCGCGGGCTGCTCGTCGCGGTCGTGGCGTCGAGCGTCGTGGGCCTCGTCGTGGACTCGATCGTATTTCTGTGGCTCGCCTTCGGCTCGCTCGAATTCCTGCTTGGTCAGATCGTCGGCAAGGCGTGGATGGTGCTGCTGTCGGTCCCGTTCGTGGCTTGGCTGCGCCGCCGCGACGTGCGGCTGGGCATCGCACCGGCGTGAGATTGGCCAAGCACGTTTGCCAAAGAGGTGTGCAATGAGTGCCGCCCTTTACGAGACGCTGCGGGCGATCACCACCGCAACCATCACCACGATTCTCTTGAAAAAGGGCATCCGGCGGTGCTGGATGAATGGGCCACGCCCGCTCGTCCCAGGCGGCGCGCGCCTCGTCGGTCCTGCCTTCACGCTGCGCTTCGTGCCCGTGCGCGAGGATCTCGCTACGCCGGAAAGCTGGGCGAAGCCGGTCTCCACCCGCGGCGCCATCGAAGAAATGCCCGAAGGTTGCATTGCGGTGGCCGATGCGATGGGCATTACCTCCGCCGGCATCTTCGGTGACATCCTGACCATGCGCATGATGAAGCGCAACGTGACGGCGTTGGTCACCGATGGCGTCGTGCGCGACAAGGCGGGCGTGCTTGCCTCCAAACTGCCGGTCTGGTGCGCGGGGACTGCGGCGCCGGCCTCGGTCAATGGCCTAACCTTCGTCGGTTGGCAGGAGCCGATCGGCTGCGGCGGCTGCGCGATTTTCCCCGGCGACATCATCGTCTGCGACGACGACGGGGCGGTGGTGATCCCGCACAACCTCCTCGCTTTCGTTGCCGATGAGGGCGCCGAGCACGAGCGAATGGAGAGCTTCATCGTCGACGAGGTCGAGCGTGGGGCGAAACTTCCCGGCCTCTATCCCATGAACGAGGAGACCAAGGCGCGCTACGCCGCTTGGAAGAAGAAGTGATGCCGAACGCCACGCGTCCCGGATGCGGTGCAGCGCGGGACGAAGTGCGCTGCGCCCGGTGCACGTTCCCGGGACCGCACTAATGTTCTTCCCGCTCTCCAAGATCCTGGGCTTCTTCGCCATCCCGTCCAACCTCGTTATTTGCATCGGCATTCTTGGTCTTTTGCTGCTGCCGACGCGCTTTGCGCGCACCGGGCGGGCACTCGCCTTCGCAAGCCTGATCCTGCTCGCAATCCTCGGCCTCTCCCCCCTCGGCAATGCCCTGATCATACCGCTCGAGGAACGTTTCCCGCGCTGGGATGCAACCCGTGGCGCGCCCGACGGCATCGTCGTGCTGGGCGGCGCCATTTCGCCCGACGTTTCCGCCGCCCGCGATGAGGTAGCGCTCAACGAGGCGGGCGAACGGTTGGCCGTGGCGGCCGAACTGGCGCGGCGCTATCCCGCTGCGCGCATCCTTTTTTCGGGTGGCAGTGGTGCCTTGATCTACGATGAAGGGGCCGAAGCGGCTTTCGCAGCTCGCATTCTCGAGGACCTCGGCGTTCCTCGCGCCCGCATCGTGTTGGAGGATCGCTCTCGCAACACGGTCGAGAATGCGCGTTTCTCCAAGGCGCTTGCCCAGCCCAAGCCCGGCGAGCGCTGGTTGCTGGTGACGTCAGCGCATCATCTGCCGCGGGCGGTCGGCGTCTTTCGTAAGGTGGGCTTTCCGGTTGAAGCTTACCCGGTGGATTGGCGCACCCGCGGCGCGAGTGACACGCTGCGTCCCTTTGCAACCCTGGGCGACGGCCTGCGGCGCAGCGACACTGCCGTACGCGAATGGATCGGACTTGCCGTCTATTGGCTGACGGGGCGCAGTTCAGCCTTGTTTCCGGGCCCGACACCGCAAAGCCGTTGAAGTCGTCCGGCCGCGGATTTACTCGCCGTTCACCGTTCGCAGGCAAAATGTGCGTGGGGCCGACACGACGTTGTTAGCGCGTGTCCGCAACCCCTTTTGCTGCCCGTCAAGTTTGAGTCCTCACACTGTTGCGAGTTGCGGCGCGGACAGCCCTGCGCCCGAGCCCCTGGAAAGGAGCATCGACGATGCGCGTGGAAATGCGACCGGCGATCCCCTCGGCCTTGCCGCACGTGGCGCTCTCACGTGCGCGTCGTGAGCGCCTGCTGCAGCGGCTTGCCGCCGCTGTGACGGTGCTCGCCGCGACGGTCGCCGTTTTGGGTGCGGCCATGACGGCGGTGATGCTGGGAATCACTTGACTTCGATGTGAAGGCGGGCGTCAGGAGCCGATCATGACCGGGCGTTGCCAGCGCGACCGGCGGGCGGCGCCGGTTCCGCTTGACCGCAAGGTCGCGCTTCGCCCACCATCGGACCGATGACGACGGGATCGGCGAATGGCGCTCAAGCTCATCATCGGCAATAAGAACTACTCCTCATGGTCGCTGCGCCCGTGGATCGCCATGAAGGTCGCGGGCATTGCTTTCGACGAAGAGGTGATTTCGCTCAGCGCCACGGATTTCAAGGCGCGCGTGAGCAAGGTCTCGAGGACCGGAAAGGTGCCGGCACTCGTGGACGGCGACGTGCACGTCTGGGAATCGCTGGCGATACTCGAATATCTCGCCGAGAAATATCCGCGTGCGCGGCTGTGGCCCGCCGACCCGGCTCCTCGCGCGCTTGCGCGCGCGATCGCGGCCGAGATGCACGCGGGCTTCGTTCCGCTGCGCCGGCACTTGCCGATGAACATGTGGCGGCCGGTCATGCGGCGGGAACTCAACCCCGAGGTCGAAGCCAATGTGCGCCGGATCGAGGAGATGTGGATCGATTGTCGCACGCGTTACGGCGCGGGCGGCGCCTTTCTGTTCGGCCCCTTCGGCGCCGCAGACGCAATGTACGCGCCGGTGGTCTCCCGTCTCCATACCTACGCCGTGGAGGTCAGTGAGGCGGCCCGCGCCTATATGGATGCGGTAATGGCGCTGCCGGCGTGGGGCGAATGGCGCGTGGCGGCGCTTGCGGAACCCTGGGTGCTGCCGGAGGACGAGGTCGACTGGCCGAAGGTCGTGCGCGTATGAGCCTTCGCGCCTGCGACATTGCGCCAAAAAAATGCCGAGGAAGTGTATTGATTCCGGCGCGGGGACGAAACAAAAACACGCCCATCCTGTAGCACCCCTCCTTGGTTTCGGTGCCGCCGGGGAGGGTCATCTCAACAGCGGGCCTACCTGCCTTACCGCCTGGAGTTGTCATCATGCGATATCGTCTTATCGCTCTATTTTCGGCTGTGCTTTCGGCCGCCTTCTGCACTGCAGCATTGGCGGAAGAGGCCAAGAGCGACGTCAAAGGGCTATTCCTTCTTACCGATTATCCTGCGGTCACCCTGCGTCCGGGGACCACCTCGTCCATCAATCTCAAGCTGCAGAACTACGGGCTTCCGCCGGAGCGGCTGGCGCTTGCGGTCGATGGCGTTCCGTCGGGCTGGACGGCAACCCTGATCGGCGGCGGCCAGCCGGTGGCCGCGGCGTTGGCGGCAACCAATTCGAGCGTGCCGCTTGAACTGCGCCTCGACGTCCCCAAGGAAGCCCCGATCGGAACCACCAACCTCACGGTGGCCGCGCGCGGCGCGGCCAGCAACGCAACGCTTCCCATTGAGGTGAAGCTCGCGACCGATTTGCCCGCCAAGCTCACGCTCAACCCGCAGCTTCCCGAGCTGCGCGGCACGTCAAAATCGAGCTTCGAGTTCCAGCTCGCCCTCAAGAACGACAGTCCCAAGAAAGTGCTCGTGAGCCTGTCCGCGCAGGCGCCGCAGAACTTCGACGCCACCTATACCGAGCAATATGGCAGCCAAGAACTTAATGCGCTTCCGCTCGACCCCGGCCAGTCGAAGGACGTCAAGCTCAAGGTGCGCCCGCCGAATACGATCGCAGCCGGGAAATACAAGGTGACGGCCAAAGTATCGGCGGATGACGCCACCGCGACCGCTGATCTCACCCTCGACATCACCGGTCAGCCGAAAATCGATATTGCCGGTCGCGAAGGCGTTCTCAGCGCCAAGGCTTCCGCCGGCCAGGAGGCAACGATCCCAGTGATCCTCGTCAATTCCGGCACCGCACCGGCCGAACAGATCGAACTCTCGGGCACCGCGCCGACGGGCTGGAAAGTCAGCTTCGAGCCGAAGACCGTCGATCGCATCGCCCCAAATGAAAACAAGGAGGTGCAGGCGCTCGTCACGCCGGCCGCCAAGGCCGTGGCCGGCGACTACGTCACCACCGTGCGCGCCAGTGCGCGCGGGGAGTCGGCCTCCCAGACCTTCCGCGTTGCGGTCACGACCTCCACGATATGGGGCATCGTGGGGATCGCGCTCATCGGCGGAGCGCTCCTGGTCATGATCGGCGCGGTGGTATGGTTCGGACGCCGATGAGCGCCAACGTCATCGAGACGAAAAACCTCACCAAGCGCTACAACGGCGTAGCCGTCGTCAAGGGCATTTCGTTTTCCGTGGCGCGCGGTGAGATCTTCGGATTGCTCGGTCCGAATGGTGCCGGCAAGACCACCACCATTCTCATGCTGCTGGGGCTGAGCGATATCTCGGACGGGCAGGCGCGTGTGCTCGACCACGATCCGGTGCGAGAGCCGCTGGCGGTGAAACGCCAGGTCGGTTACCTGCCCGACCAGGTCGGCTTCTACGACAATCTCACCGCCGCTGAGAACTTGCGTTATACGGCGCGGCTGATGGGGTTGGAACGCGCCGAGCGCGAGCAGCGAATCAAATCTTCACTTGGGCATGTTGGTCTCGCAGACGTCGCGAACAACCGGGTCGGCACCTTCTCGCGCGGAATGCGCCAGCGGCTCGGCCTCGCCGAAATCCTCATGAAAGAGGCGCAGATCGCGATACTCGACGAGCCAACCTCAGGGCTCGACCCGCAGGCGACCGCCGAGTTGCTCAATATCATCCGCGATCTCAAGAACCACGGCGTCAGCGTTCTGCTGTCCTCGCATCTGCTCGAGCGGGTACAGAGCGTTTGTGATCGCGTCGCGCTGTTCAATCAGGGCAAGATCGCACTCATCGGTACTGTACCGGAGCTGGGACGTCAGGTCTTGGGCGGCGGCTTTCGCGTCGAGGTCGAGGCCCAAGGCCAGGGCCTTGAGCAACGCATCGCCGCAATCCCCGGGGTACAACGCGTCGAGCCGGCAGGAGCGAACCGGTTCCTACTCCTGGCCGATCATGACGTTCGGCCGGAAGCCGCGGCGGCCGTAGTCGGAGCCGGCGGGCGGCTGCTGCGCCTGTCGGTCGAGGAGCCGAGCCTCGAGGCGATCTACACGCGCTATTTCCAGACCCACGAAGGAGAGCTGCATGCGGCGTGAAGGCTCGGCTCTGCATGGCTTCGGGGTGGTGACGCTGAAGGAGATCGCCGACCATTTCACCAGCATCCTCGTCGTGGTGCTGTTTGTGCTGGTGGTGGCGACCGCAATCGCGGTCGTGCGTGGCGCCATCGATCAGATCAAGGAAATCACGGCGGAAGATCCGTTCCTCTTCCTGCGGTTGTTCACCCGCGGCGGACCGCTGCCGCTGGTGGCGCTGCTCTCGTTTTTGGTGCCGCTGGTGGCGATCGGGCTCGGCTTCGACGCCGTCAATGGCGAGCACAACCGGCGCACGCTCTCACGCATCCTGGCGCAGCCGATCTATCGTGACGCGCTGCTGTTCGGGAAATTCACCGCCGGGCTGTTCACTTTGGCGGTGAGCCTCATCGTGCTCTGGCTCATGGTCATAGGCCTCGGCCTGCTTGGGCTCGGGGTTCCTCCCAATGCCGAGGAGATGGCGCGTGCGCTCGTCCTATTGGTGGTGACGATCGTTTATGCCGGCTTCTGGTTCGCGCTCGCGCTGCTGTGCTCGGTGTTGTTTCGCTCGGCGGCAACGGCCGCCTTGGTTGCGCTCGGGCTGTGGCTGTTCCTCACTATCCTCTGGCCGCTATTCTCGCCGGCTCTGGCCGACGCGTTCACGACCGCAGGCGATGTCTTGGGCGTTCTCGATACGCGGCAGGCTTTCGCACGGCTCTCTCCCGGCGTGCTGTTCAACGAGATTGTGGCCGTGGTGCTCGATCCTTCCGTGCGCTCGACCCAGCAGTCGATGCTTGCCGCGCTCGGATTGGCCCTGATCGAACGCGGCGCTATTCCGGACGCGCCGATTCCGCTGTTGCAAAGCGTGCTGATCGTGTGGCCGCAGATCGTCGGCCTCGTAGCCGGCTCGATCATGCTCTTCGTGATCGCCTACGTCGTCTTCCAGCGGCAGGAAGTGCGGGCCTGAAGCGGCTGGGGCGCAGCTTTTGCCGCGCGGCGATTTGGGCCGCCCGTCGCCCTACGGCGGCACGCCGTCAGCCCGCAATCCTTTTCCAGCTTTCACGCGCATACGTGGTCACACTGTCCCAATTTTTGGCGACCACGTCCCAGTTCACCATGACGGGCTGGCCGCTAGCGGCCGCAACCGTGTCGGCGACATAGGCGCCGCCGACCGTCAACGCGCAGCCGATGATGATCCCGAGAATCAACCGCATTCGCATCCCCCGCCCGCTGTCGAGGCCTAAGGGGTGAAGGCGGCGCCATTGTGTTTCCGGCCATTTTGCTCCGCCACGGCCTTGGGGAATCGGGCCGGTGTGACCCCTTTCAACCTCGCGCTCTGCAAGTCTGGGTGCAGCGCGGGATCGCCCGAGGGGTGGAATGGCGCTGATCTGCCTCGCCGCGGCAGCATGTCCGCCATGACCGTACCGTGAAAGCGGGTGAATCCAATTCAGCTACGCTGTACAACCAATTGATATGATTTGATAATCAGTGGTGCGGCCGGAACGAAACCGATCCCGAACGAAAAACGGAATTTTCGAGGCAATCGTCGATTTCGCTGCTATATTGACGCCGATCGGGGGAAGCACCGCTCGAAAAGAGCAAATCCGCGTCGTTCGAGTTCAGGAGAACTGCGTTGCAAGAACACAAGTTTCAGATCGGCCAGACCGTCTACTTCACGTCCCGTCCGATTGGCCACATGGCTCGCGACAGTACCTATCAAGTAGTAAGGCTGCTCCCCTCCGACGGCTCCGATTACCAGTACCGCATCAAGAACCCCAATGAGGCGTTCGAGCGCGTGGCGAGGGAAAGCCAACTCGAATTTTCGCGCTGAACCGGCCCGACATTCTCGGCCGGAACGTACTTGCCAAATAGCCGCGCGTTTGCGGGGACGCTGAAGCGCGCACGCAACTTTGCGTGCAGCCGCGCGCAAGTTCCGCGCGAGCCGGCGGGATGGTAAGCGTTGCCCCCCTGAGCCATACTGCCCACGGAGTCGTGGCTTATGCTCAATCGCCTCGGGGAATGGGTGACAGCCCTCGATTTGACCGGCATTGCGGCGCTGCCGGTGTGGGCGCTCGCCGGCTTGGCGGCGTGTGCGGTGCTTGTCTGCGCGCTCATCCTCGCTCGCGCCGACGGCAGAGGCATGTTGGCGATCGTCCTTCTCGTGATCATCGTCTTGGTCGGGTGGTGGGCGCGCGATTATTTTGCGCAGCGCGATGTTGCCGCCGAGCTGCGCGCACTGGATACGCGCGCCTTTGAGCTCGCGACGCGCGCCTTCGCGCCGGGCTCCGCGCTTGGATGTCTCGACGCAAACGCCGGGGAAACGGTTGAGGCCGCGTGCGAAAGGGCGCTTTTCGCCAGCCCGGAAGCAACCGCCGCAGCCACATCCTATGTTGCCGCGCAGCTCAGCCTATTGGCCTCCGCCAGCGAGCTCGGACGTCGCCACGGCGGAGCAAATCCGGGAGCCGCCATGCTGCGTCGTGCCCTCGAAGCCGACCGCTTCGGGATCGTGGCGCATGTGCTCGCAGTTCGCGATGGTTGCACGCCGGGCCGATGCGGTGCCTTCACCTGGCTACGCGATCCCACTCGGATCAATGCCAACTTGGCGGAGCGGCCGTTCGAAGCTCGCGTCAAGGGTTATGCCGCGAGCTGGCCCACTGCGGATGGCCGCCCAATGGTGAGCAGTGCGCCTTCGCCCCCGCCCAGCGCGGCAGCGAAAGTGCCAAACAATCTCTACTTCCCGTCGGCGTCCTCGATCCCCCCAGTCAATATCATGACCGCCGAGCCACCAGCTGCGCAGCGGCGGTCTCAAGACACGACCGGCACGACTGAGTCCGCGCCCCCGACACCGCCGCGCCGACCGCCGCAGGCAGATTCGCAGACACGTCAGCCCCCGAGCACCGCTCCCGCGCGTTCGGCCCCGATGCCGCTTGCTCCCTCGCAATAATCCAACCCATCTTCTGAGGATAAGCGCGGCGCGTGCATGGAAAGGCCGGCTCGCCCCGCTATCATTCAGTCAGCTTTGGCTCGGGAATATCGATCGTGGCTCTGAATCTCATCAAGCTTTGCGTCGGCTGCGACTCCGTCCAGGATCTCGAGGATTGGGTCCGAGAGAAGCTTAAGGAGCGCAGGAAACGCGGACTCTCGAGCGAGCACATGCACCGCACGCGCATGGTGCCCAAACGTGCGGACGAGCTGCGCGACGGCGGCTCGCTCTACTGGGTAATCCGCGGTGAGATCATGTGCCGCCAGCGCATCCTCGACGTTCGCCCATTCGTGGACAGGGAGGGAGTGGGCCGTTGCCATCTGGTCCTGGCACCGAAGCTTGTTCTGGTCGAGCCGCGCCCATGGCGCGCGTTCCAGGGCTGGCGCTATCTCATGGTCAAGGACGCCCCGCGCGACCTCGACCGCGTGGCGCCGGGCGCCAAGAACATGCCGGAGGCGCTGCGTCGCGAGTTGAGAGAGCTCGGCTTGTTGTGAACGGGCGCCGGACGCTGCCGACGATCGCCTCAGACAACCGGCCGCACGCTAGAAGTGAGAAGGGCTTATTTCGGCGCGACCCGCAGGCCTAACTTGTCGATGATCGCGCGGTAGGTCTCGTCCTGCTTCGCAAGGTAGCTGTTGGCTTCGGCGCCGCGCAGAAATGCGATGCCGGCGCCGGCATTGTCCATGCTGGCACGAAGCTCCGTGGACTCCATCGTCTTGGCGAGCGCATTGGCCAGTTTGTCGATGACCGCCTGCGGGGTTCCCTTGGGAACGTAAACGCCGTGAAACGCGCCGATCACCAGATTGACGCCGTTGTCCTTGAACGTGGGGAGGTTTCCGTAAAGCGGCGAGCTGGCGCTATCGGCCACTGCCAGCATCCGCACCTTCTTTGCCGCCTCGAGGCTCTTGTAGGACACTGGTACGGCCACGTGAATGTCGATGTGGCCGCCGGCCAAAGCGATGGCGCCGTCGGAATCGCCCTTGAACGGCACCTGGATGGTCTGGATGCCCGCTGCATCCTCCAGACCGGCGGCGAAGATCTGGGCCGATGCACCGGGAATCATGCCGAGCCGCAGCTTTCCGGGCTGCTTGCGTGCGTCCTCGACCAGATCCTTCAGCGTCTTCCACGGCGCGCCATACTGCACGGCAACGGCCGCCGGATCGGTGTTGACGATGGCGACGAGGCCGAAATTGGACAAGGAAATGGGCGTCGGCACCGTGTACTGCGACGTAACGGCCGACGTCGAAAAGAAACCGAGCGTGTGACCGTCGGGCTGGGATTCGGCCACTTCACGCGCGCCGAGCACACTGCTCGCACCGGGCTTATTCACGACCGCCACCGGCCGGCCGATATGCTTCGTCAATTCCTGTGCGACAATGCGGCCGATGAGATCGGTTCTGCCGCCGGCGGGGAACGGGACGATCATGGTCAGCGCCTTGTTCGGGTAGTCCGCTTGCGCAGGGGCGGGCAACTGCCCCGCGAGCAATGCGAGCGCGCTCAGAATGCCTGCGAAGACGTGAAATCGCTTCATACCCTTGCTCCGATTGGACTTCGACCGATGGTCCATGGTTCTTGCCGCCACCTCAAACGATTGAATTGGCCCGTCGCATGCTGGCGATCATGGACGATTTCATGACCACCTCCTTCGCGAGCGCGGGCACTTCGGAGGCGCGCCGCAGCTCCTCGAGCCTTTGCTTGCGGATGATGGGATCGACCTCTTCAAGGGTGCGTTTGTTGCGGATCGACGATTCCTGCACGTACTCGATATTGGCGGTGCGACGCTGGCGCACGTAGCGGTCGAGCTGCGAGTCGTCGGCTTCGCTGCGCCAGACGGCAGCAAGCTTGTCCGTCAGATTGATGGCGTCCTGCAACGCGCTGTTGAGGCCAAAGCCGCCGAGCGGGTTGTTCAGATGCGCGGAGTCGCCGGCGAGCAGCATGCGGCCGGCGCGGAATGTCGTGGCAACGCGCTGATGGACCCGATAGATCGTCCGGTGAACGGTTTCGTAGCGCCCTTCCTTGGGCGCCACCGCCTGCAAGCGCTCCTCGACCCGATCCTCGCTGAGCGCCTCGTCATCGGTCTCGTCGGCCCGGCAACCGTATAGGAAGCGCCACAAGCCTGGCGGCCCGTTGTGCGGCAGACGGAAGACCGCGCACCATTCGACCGGATGGGAAATATATGCGGTGTCGGTGAAGCCGCGCTCGCCGAGATCGTAAGGCGTGCTGATCAGCGCGAATTTTTCAGGAAAGGTGAAACCCTCGAAGGCAATCTTCGCGGATTTGCGCACGATGCTGCCACCGCCGTCGGCGCCGATCACCCAAAGACCTGTGAAAGTCTCGACGCCATCAGGCGTTTCCGCCTTGACGCTCACGCTGTCGGCATCCTGCGAAACTTCGGTGACGCGTGAGCAGAACCGAACCTCGGCATGCGGCACACGCTTCAGCATGTCGTAGACGAGCGGCGTGAGCTTGTGCTGCTCGCAATGGAGGCGAAACGGGTAGGGCGTTTCGTCCTTGAGTAGTGTCGCGAGCTCGAAAACCGCGATCACTCCCTCGGTGCGGTCGCGCAGCTGCCAGGCGGGAACGATAATACCGATCTCGATCAGCTTCTTGGTGATGCCGCTGGCCTCGAGGACCTCAAGCGTCGGCGGATGAAACGACCCCGCCCGCAAATCCATGAACAGGTCCGGATGGGCCTCGAGCACCAGAACCGGAATGTCGCGCTGGGCGAGCGCCAGCGCGGACACCAACCCCACGGGACCGCCCCCGACGATGATGATCCGCCGCTGATTGCTTGGTGCCACGCCGTACTTTCCTGCGCAGGGGGCCGTTGTTGTAATGTGAATACAGTGTACAGCCTTGCATGGTCAATGGCCTGGCTTCAAGAGCGAGCAGCCGCGCTGAGACTCTCAGCCGCAGAAACGGCGAAGCGGGCTTTTGCCAGGCCCAAATTCACAAACAGAATACTGTAGACACTTTGGCCGGACGCCGTTAATATCCGCGCCATTCCTGCTGCCCAGGAGAAGTCTCCCCGCTTGCCCAGGAAAGGAGAGCGAAGCAATGCCTACGATGGCTGGTAATCGCACTAAGCTCGTGGTCGAAAGCGCCGAGGCGGTGCTCGGATTGCACTGGTTCGTCACGCGCGACTACACCGCCAAGGACGAGGGTCTCGAAATCGAGATCATTACGCCCGGCATCAAGACGAAATTCGACTGGAAGGATCCGCGAAGCCGGGATCATCATCTGGTCAGTTCCACCAACTATCAAAAGGCGTTCGAGCAGGGCAAGGCGGACATCTATCGCGCGTGCGAATGGGGTCAGATCCGCCGCACCGTCGACAATCCGAAGGGGCCGATCGTCGCCCGGCGTCCGGCCATGGTCTATCAATCGATCTTCGTGCGCGGCGATGCTCCGATCGACGCCCCCATCAATCTCGCCGGCAAGCGAGTCGGCGTGCAGTATCACCAGGGGTCCCACTACGCGACGCTGGCCATGCTCGAGGGCTTCATGCCGCGGGAAGAGATCAATGCCGTGCACTCCGGCACCGTTGGCGAGCGCTATGAAGCGCTCATGAACGGCGAGACCGATGGTGCCACGCTGATGGAACCTTGGGTCACGCTGGCGCACAAGAACGGCTGCAAGGAGCTGATCGGAACGTTCTACCAGGGAACTGAAAACAGCGCGGCGACGCTCGACAACAAGATCTGGGACGCGGCGAACCGCGCGGTTAAGAAGGCGGTGCGGCTCATCAATCAGGACAAGCGGAAGTACATCCATTACCTGATCGAGGAGATCCCGGAGCAGTACGCCAAGCAGCTCAAGCCGGAAGACTTCTATCTGCCGCGGCTGCGTTACGTCGATCCGGTACCCTACACGCAAGCCGAGTTCGAGCGCGCGTACAGCTGGATGATCAGCTGGGACTTGGTCAAGCCGAACGCGCGTTATGAGGAGATGGTTTGCAACCGCGTCGCCTGAGCCGACTTGCAGGACGCGAAGCGGCCGGCCGTCATCTGGCCGGCCGCTCTTCTTTTGCGCGCGTTTTGGCGGGCGCCCGCGCCCGACTTTCCTGTTCGCGGCGAATGGCTTCGCCGGTGTTGAGGATGTGGCGTTCCAGCCGCGCGCTCGCCTTCGCGAAATCCCGGCGCTCGAGCGCGCTCAAAATCTGCCGGTGCTCGGCGGCCGCCTGGCGCAGGCGTTCGGGACTGCCGGTGCGCCGCGCATATCGTTCGATGTTGAGCTGGATGCGCTCGACCGTCTCCACAATGGTAGGCGATTCCGCCCGGCCATAGAGAGCGCGATGAAACTCCCAGTTCTTCAACACCCAGCGCGTGCCGTAGTCCTTGATCTGATCGGTCTCGTCGCAAATCTTGCGCAGCTTGTCGATGTCCGACTGGTCGAAGCGTTTTTCCGCCTTGCACAGCAGGTGCGCCTCGAGGACGGCGCGCATCTCGATCGATTCGAGAATCTGCGCCAGCGTCATGCCCGTCACGATGGTGCGGTGGTGGGCGATGTTCCGTACCAGGCCTTCGGCCTGGAGCTGACGCAAGGCCTCGCGAATTGGCACGCGCGAGACGCCGAAGAACTCCGACAGCTGGACCTGGTTCAGCTCTTCGTTGTCGGCGAACTGTCCGTCATAGATCGCCGTGCGCAGCGCCGTGGCCAAATAGTCGGTGATGGTCTTGCGGTCGCGCAGGACCGGGTCCCATTCCATCCGCTCGAATTTCTTCGAGCTGATCCTGTTACGGAGCGCAATGCGATTGCGTCGATTCATTCCCAGCCCAGATGCCGTATTCTCCGACGGAAAAGCCGCGGCGACATGCCTGCCCGCCCGGCTTCTTACAAAGTATGCTGTATACAGGACCGCCATGATCGCGCAAAGATTAACTTCGGTCGCCAGATCGGAGCGAGAATTCGTGCGGGGAGCCTGCAAGCTCCGTCATGGGCGGGCGCTGCGAGCGCCCGCTGACGAAGGAGATCGTTGGAGGCGCGCCAGATAGTGGGTCTGCGGAGAACAGCAGTGAGTGAGCCAAACACTTCGCGAATGCGCCGGATATTCGGCCCTCCGGATCGACTGAGCGGCGCCGTGTTGTCGCTACTGGCGGTCGTCGCCCTGATCGAAGCCGCGCCGCTGCCTTACGGGACGGTGCGGGCGCCGGATGCCGGTTTCTTTCCGAAGACGCTGGCGGTGCTGCTGTTGTTCTTCGGTCTGGGAATCCTGTTCAACTCGTTCCTGACCAAGGCTCATTCGCTGCAGTTCACATCGCGCTCGTGGCAGGTCGCGATCGCCGCCGCCGCGTTCATCGCCTACGCGGCGGTGCTGCAGAAGGTGGGATTCGTCATCGCGACGATCGCGCTGATGCTCCTCGTCATGCGCGGGCTTGGCGGTATGAGCTGGAAGC
>CBFGVM010000024.1:0-19984 GCA_965652015.1 uncultured Alphaproteobacteria bacterium | reverse complement strand
CGCCTCGCGACCGGGCGCGACGTTGTTGAAGATTGCGAGAATGCCGGGCCGCGCGACGGTCACATCAGAGCTCAGTCGTTGACCCAGCCGGTTGCCCGAATGAGCGAGGCGAAATCGGGGGATGCCGGATGCGTGTCGATTATGGCGAAGGTCGGCCAGCCGGTGGTGTGGCTTAACGCTCGCATAGTCCACTCCCTAACCTTGTGACCTGCACGCTATAATCGCCGCCCAGCGCCATCACGATGCAAGCGCAGCGAGCAGAGATTTGGCCTCGGTCAGATCGGCGGTGGTGAAACCTTCGGCAAAAGAGCCGAGCACCGGCGCGAGAAGATCGCGGGCTTGCCGGCCCTTGCCCTCATCGTGCCACAGCCGTGCAAGCCGGGTTGCTGCGCGCAGCTCAAACGACCGCGCTTGTTGCGTCCGCGCGATCGACAGCGCGCGTGTGAAATAAGCCTCGGCTTTTGCCGCATCCCGATCGGGCGCCATCAACGCGATCTCGCCGGCCACGCAATGGATATCGGCCTCGCACCACTTCTCGCCGGTTACGTCGGCGGCGGTCATCGCCTCGGCGATTGAGCGCCGGGCATCGTCGAGCTGCCCAAGCTGCGCATAGGCCTTCGCCATATACGACAGGTACCAGGGAGCATAGGCCGTCGCTCCCGTCGAGCGCATCGCGGCGGTTGCCGTCGTGGCCAGCGCGACCGCGTCGGACACTTTTCCGGTTTCCGCGAGCCGCCAGCCCTGCAACATCATTCCATACGATTTCCAGTAGAGGCTCCCTTTATCCTCGGCAAGCGTGACGAGCTGCTCGGCGAGGACCCCGGATGCGGCATGGTCCCTGCGCAGCGCGTGCGCCAACGAGGTGTGGGACAGCGCGAACATCGAGGTGGCGGCGTGCTCCATCTCGCGGGCGTCCTCAAGCGCGGCCTCGATATCCGCGGCCGCGGCGTCGGGATGGCCGAGCATCCACAACGCCAATGCGCGCCAGCAAAATGCCGTCATCCTGACGTCATGCCCAAACCGGGTCGCCAGCGCCCGGTGCTCGCCGGGCTCGTACAAGGCGATCGTCCGATCGAGATGTGCGCGCCCCTGCGCGATCTCGCCCACCAGCACAAACGATATGCCCATGAGCATGTGACCGATCATGCGTGGGATCGTGGCGCTTTGGGTCTGGGCAAGGGCGTGAAACTGCTGAGCAAGCTCGCACGCGATGTCGCCCTTGAACGCCATCCTGTTGCCGACCCAAAAACCGTAGAGCACGGAAAACAGCAGCAGCGGATCGTCGATAGGCTCGCCGAGCCCTTCCGCTTGCTCGATCAGCCGGCGTGCCTGCTCGAACGACGCTTTGGTCGCCGGCGAGGCATGGCCCTTGGTGTGGATCAGTGCATTGGAAAGATCGATCTGTAGCTTGATGCGCTCGCGGCGAAGCGCCGGCGTTGCTGGCAACGACGCGATCAGATCGAGCGCGCGCGCAAGCTGCTCCGCCGCCTCCTTGAGCGCCGAGCGCGCGAGCGCGCGCCGCCCGGCCGTGCCCCACAGTACGGCGGCTTTTTCGATCAGCCCGGCTTCGCCGCAGTGGCGCGCCAACAGCTCCGGCCGGCTCTCGACCATGTCGGCGAATTGGCGCTCCAACGTCTCGGCGATGCGCGCGTGCAGCGCGCGCCGCGGCTCGCGCAGCAACGTGCCATAGGCCGCGTCCTGCACCAGGGCATGATTGAACAGGTAGGTTGCGTTTGGCGCGGCGCCCTGGCGGAACAGCAAACCGGCGGCGAGCAGGCGGTCGAGCGCAGCCGCGAGCTCGGCGGCCGGCTTGCGAGCGACCGATGCAAGCAGGCCATGGGAGAATTCCCGGCCGATCGCCGCGCCGATCTGCGCCACCTCCTTGGCAGGACCGAGACGGTCGAGACGCGCCATCAATGATGCGTGGAGACTCGCCGGCACCGCCAGCGCCGGCGACGGCACCGCCGCGGCCGTGCCCCGCGCTGCGCGTTCGTTCTCCGCCTCCAGCACCGCTTTGGTCATTTCCTCGACAAAAAGCGGGATGCCGTCGGCGCGCTCGAGGATATCGCGGCGGACGTTGGCGGGAAGCACCTTGGCGCCGACAACGCGGTCGATCATGGCGCCGACGTCGCTCGACCCGAGCCGCTCGATGGCGAGCGACGTCACATGCGGCGGCCTGCCCAACGACGGCGTGAATTCCGGCCGGAATGTCACGATCAGCAGCACGCGTTGGCTTGCCAGCCGCTCGATGACGAGGCTCAGCACTTCGAGCGTGGTCGGATCGCTCCAATGGGCGTCCTCGAAGACGATGAGCAGCGGAATGTGACGTGCCAACGCCGCGATGCGAGCGACCAGTATCTCGAGCGTTTTCTGCCGCCGCTGCTGCGGCGTGAGGGCGGATGCGGGATAGCGCCCATCGTTCGGCAGCGACAGCATCTCGGCGAAAAGCGCGGCATCCGCCGCAGGCGTTGCGATCTGCGCCAGCAGGCCATCGAGCTTATCGAGCTTCGCTCGGGAGGTATCCTCACGCAAAAATCCGGCTGCACGTTCCATCTGGGCGATGACGGGATAGAACGCGCTGTCGGTGTGCTGCGGCGAGCAAAAATAGCGCAAGCGCGCAGGCGGCTCCGCCGCGAGCCGCTCCAGCAGCGCCGCGGTGAGGCGCGACTTGCCGATCCCGGCCTCGCCCGACAGCAACACCGCCTGGCCGTCGCCGTTCTTGGCGCTCGCCCAGCGTTGCAACAGCAGATCGATTTCTTTCTCCCGACCGACTAGCGCGGTCGCATCGGCCGCGTGCAGCGCCTCGAAGCGGCTTTCGACGGAACTTGCACGCAGCACCGACCAGGCCCGGACCGGGCCGGGAATGCCTTTGAGAGCTTTGGCGCCGAGATCCTGCACCTCGAAGAGATTGCCGATGAGCCTGCGGGTGCTTTCGGCGATCACCACCGCTCCCGGCTCGGCGATGGCTTGCAGCCGAGCGGCAAGGTTGGGCGTCTCCCCGACCACGCCGCGCTCCTGCGCCTCGCCGGATCCGATGAGGTCGCCGACCACGACCACTCCGGTCGCGATTCCGAGACGCACCCGCAGCGGCGATGGAGCCGCGGTTGCAAGCTTCGGCACCGCGTCACTGAGGACGAGCGCAGCCCGCACGGCGCGCTCGGCGTCGTGCTCGTGCGCGCGCGGATAGCCGAAATAAACGAGCACGCCGTCGCCCATGTATTTGGCGACAAAACCGCCGTGGCTCTCGACGGTCGCGGCGCAGCAGCGATGATAGGCGCCGATGATGTCGCGCAAATCCTCGGGATCGAGCTCAGCCGAAAGGGCCGTCGAGCCGACGAGGTCGCAGAACATCACGGTGAGCTGCCGTCGTTCGGCGGCGTCCTGCGCCGCCGGCGCGGCTGAAGTCCCGGACCGCGCTGCCTGATTCATCTCGGCGATGGCGCGCAGCAGTTTGCGGCGATCGCCGAGGACGATGCCGAGCTCCTTCAGATCCTGATCGGTGAGATCGCAGAGGACGGTGAAATCGATACGATGTTCAGCGAAGCGCTTGGCATATTCGGATAGACCAAGCTTTTCAAGCCACGCCGCAACTTGCTGCATTGCCTCTCATACCTCGATGCGCTGGAACTCCATCGGGAAGGAGTGCATGCGGCGTGCGCCCGTGTCGGTGATCTCCACCGTCTCGGCGAACACGCAACCGGTCTTGCCGTCGTGCCACTTCGGGTCGAACAGGTCGATGTTGAATGCGAAGACCATGCCCGGCTCGAACCGGTCGCCGACCACCTTGATCGCCTCGCGGTCGGCGGCGATGGCATGGTGGCGGTAGCGCGGATATTCGAGCGAAGCGAGGCCGTGGCCGTGCACGCCGGCCTCGCAGATGCCGAGCCCGCGCGCATCGGTTTCCTCCTTCACGGCGTCGAGCGCGACCGAAATGCTCTTACCGGGGCCGAAGTTCTCCAGCCCGCGCCGGTACGCCGCGAGGCACCCGTCATAGATGGCAAGCTGCTGCTTCTCCGGCTCGCCGAGTGAGAATGTGCGCTCGACATGGGTGAAATAGCCGCCGAACTTCGGATGCATCTCGCAGATGATGAGATCACCGCGTTGCATCGGCCGCGTGGTCGGCACGCGAAACGGATGCGGGTACGGATAGCGGTCGCAGTTCCACAGGAACAGCGTCGGTTCTTCGCCGCCGTTGGCCATCATCGCCTGCATCATGCCGGCATAGACCTCGCACTCCTTCACGCCCGGTCGCGCGGTGTCGCGGCAGGTCGAGAGCATGAGATCGCCGAGCTTGGCGGCCTCGCGCAGCATGTCGAGCTCCTCGGCGCTCTTGATCGAGCGCACCTTCTCCAGCATGTCCTCGAGGCCGACGAAGCTCGCTTTCGGTAGCAGCGAGGTGAGGCGCGTGAACACGGCGTGCGGGAGCCAGCCATCCGGGTCGAGCGTCCCGGCGAGACCATCCATGCCGATCCGAGCCGCGTCGAGCTTAAGCTCTCTCAGGCGGTTGGCCACCGAATCCGCCCAGGTCTTGCTGCGCGGCCGCACGTCGCCGACCCAATCCTGCGCGGCGCGCCAGCCTTCGACGAACGTCGGCATCTGCACGATCGACGTGGTCTCGCCATCGGCCGGGAACACCAGCACATTGAACTCGGCGTTGCCGCCGATGGGTGCGAGATAGCGGGCATTGGCCGTGTAGAAGTCCCACATGACCGGCCAGCCCCAAAGCACGATGGCATCCAGGCCGCGCGCCGCCATCTCCTTGCGCACGGCGGCCCAGCGCCGGTCGCGCTCGGCAAGGGAGAGGCGGGGGATTTCGAGTGTCTGTCGCATATCCGATCTCGTGTTGGCAGCTCGCCCGGTTATCCATGCCCGACATCGCATCGCGCTGCGGATGTCCGGCCCGCATGACGGGAAAAGTTACGCCACGGCCTTCAGCAGCTTGAGCGTGGCGAGATAGTCCGCGATTCCTTTTTCCAGGTCATATTGCGGGCGATAGCCCAGCTCCTCGCGGGCGCGCGTGATGTCGTAGACGCCGGTCGCGGGATAGGCAAACCCGTAGAAATTCAGCCCGCCGCCGATCTCCATCTGCGCGTTGGGGATATGCTTCTTGATCACGCGCTCGAAGTCGCGCAGCGTCACGCCGACGCCGGTGCCGATGTTGTACACGCGGCTCTTCACTTTGTCCGCGACGGTTGCGAGGTAAATGCCGAGCGCGGAATCCTTGTTGTAGATGAAGTCGTCCTTGTCCTCGCCGCCCTGCCCCAGCTTGAACGGCAGGCCGTTCGCCGGGTTCTCGACGATGCGGCTCATGACCGCCATGGGTCCGTGGCGCGCGGTCTTGCCTGGCCCGTAGGTCGAGGCGAAGCGCAGCGACACCGTCTCGACGCCCATGTTGTCGTTGTAATAGGTGCAGACGTTTTCGCCCATGAACTTGGCGGAGTCGTAGATGCGCTTGGGTTTTGCTGGCAGATCCTCGGACATCGGCTTCCACGTGGGCGCGCCATATTCGCCGGTAACGGGGCCGTAGACGCCCTTCGCGCTGGTGAACACGACGCGCTGGACATCGAGAGTGCGCGCCGCCTCCAGCACGTTGACGAGTCCCAGCACGTTGACCTGGATGCTGAGCGCCGGATTGGCCGCCGAAACCGCACCGACGAACGCCGCCGCGTGGACCACATGCGTGACGTCGTGCTTCTTGATCGCCTGGAGAAGACGCGGCATGTCCAGAACGTCGCCCTGCTCGAAGTCGATCTTGTCGATGATATCGGGAATGAGGCTGTCGTCGCGATGGCGCGCAAACACGACGGGCCGGTGCCCCTCCTTGACGAACTTGCGGCTGGTCTCCGCGCCGATGACTCCCATTCCCCCGGTGATGAGAACCTTCATTGCCGGCTCATTCGATCTTGGCACCGACTGCGTTGATCAGGGAAGTCCAGTGCTTGAGGTCGCTTTCGACGAGTGCGCCGAACTGCTCCGGCGAAAGATCAACGCGCTCGAAGCTGTTCGCGGTGAAGAATTCACGCGACTGCGGCAGGTCGAGCGCCTTCGACACATCCGTGTGGATCTTGTTGACCAGCTCGGCGGGCATGTGGGGCGGGCCCCACATTGCGAACCAGACCGAAGTCGCAAAGCCGGGAACGCCCGCTTCCGCGATCGTCGGCAGATCGGGCCGCGCGTTCAGCCGTTTTACCGTCGCCGCGGCGAGAATTTTCACTTTGCCCGTCTTCTCATGCGCCTCGACACTCGAGAGGTTCAACAAGAGCATCGCCACATCGCCCGCCAAAAGCCCGTTCAAAGCCGGCGCCGCGCCGCGATAGGGCACGTGCAGGATGTCGGTGCCGGTGCGCTGCTTGAAGTCCTCCATGCTCAGATGCGCGTAGGTGCCGACCCCGTACGATCCGTAGTTCAACTTGTCCGGCTGCGCCTTCGCCAGTGCGATCAGTTCCTGCACACCGTTCGCGGGAACCGATGCATTGACGACCAGCACCGGGGAGCCACGGCACAGCACCATGATCGGCGTGAACTCCTTAGGGTCATAGTTCAGTTTGCTGAACAGCGCCGGGTTGGCCGTGAAGGTGGAGTCCGGCGCAACCAGGAGCGTGTATCCGTCGGCCGGCGCGCGGCTCACGGCCTGCGCCCCGATGCCGTAATTGCCGCCGGGGCGATTGTCGACGATCACCGACTGCCCCCACATGTCCGAGAGCCGCTGCGCCACGATGCGCGCCATCGTATCGGTGACCCCGCCGGCCGGCACCGGCACGATGAGCTTCACATTGCCGCTCGGAAAGGTCTGTGCGGCGCCCGGCACGACGTCGCCAGTCGCGCCGATCAGGAGAGCGATGGCAGCCGCGCGAGCGGTTCGCGAAAGATACGGCATCGAGGATCTCCTTACGTGCGTTTCGACTATCCGCCGGTGCTCAGCGCGCGCTGGCAGCGCCGACCACCGGGTTGCCGATGCCGAGCGGCTCGGCGTCGACGAGAACGAAGGCAACACGCGCGCGCCTGTCGCTGCGGTTGGCCCAGGCGTGGTTGGTGCCGCGCTGGATCATGATGTCGCCCTGCTTGAGCTTGACCGTGGAGTCGTCCATGTCCATCTCGATCTCGCCTTCCATCACGATGACGTAGTCGACGGTTTCGGTGCGATGCATGTGCGGGGTATTGCCCGGCGGAAAGTCGATCACGGCAAAACGCGTCCCCTTGGCCGGCGGCGCCGTGCCGAGGATGCGCGCACCCATGTCCTCGACTTTCTCGCCAATCGGGACTTTTGCCGGGGCGCCGTCGGTGCACCACATCATGGTGGAAACGAGTCCCGCTTGCGGGAACTTGGCGTTGGTCGCCGGCGCATCGACGAGGACTTTGGCTGTGCAATCGGAATCGTGGCCCGTCACCACGCGGCGAATCGGCGGGTACTTTGGGTTCTCCATTCCATATGTCCCCGAGCTTGGTTTGCACACGCGAGGCTAGCATCGGCTTGGGAAACGCGCCATCCAAGGCAGGGTTTCGCTAGCGGAAGCGGCGTCACAGCATCTTGCGGGCGAGATAGAGCCCGAGCCACAGGCCGGCGAGCGAGGCGCCGACGGACAAGAGCACGTACAAGGCAGCCTTGCCGTGGTGATGCTGTTCCCAAAGCAGCATGGCCTCAAGCGAAAATGCGGAGAACGTCGTGTAGCCGCCAAGGACGCCGGTGGTGAGGAATAGGCGAACGGCCTGCGACGCATCGCCTTTGAACGCAAAATACCCGGCAATGAGCCCCATCAGGAGTGAGCCGCTCACGTTTTCAAACAGCGTGTGGAACGGGAAGCTTGTGCCGAACCAACGGGCAAAGGCGATGTTGACGGCGTGCCGGAGGGCAGAACCGATGCCGCCGCCAACGAGCACAAGCAAGTATGCGCGCATAACTCCCACCTTGCGCGACTGCGCGGTTGGCAGGAGTCATCAGCCCAGGCGGCGGTTATCGGGGGACCCCATCCCCATCAAGACACGGCGAACGTAGGAGGTCGGATCGAAGTCGTCAATCCGAAACGGATTTCGACCGCAAGAAACGGAGTGTTTTAGACTTGCTGACGTGCGACGCTATCATGGGCGCTTCTAACTCGCGAAGAGCAATGCATGACGGAAGTCTCGCCTCGCAAACGTTTCGGCGTCGTCGCTGACGAGGAGCAACGCGCCATGAGCGGCCTCGAATTCGTTCAGGGGCTCGTCGACGGCACGCTACCGCTGAACAGCATGGCGCAAACGCTCGGCTACGACATCGTCGAGGTTTCCAAGGGCCGCGTCGTTGCCGCCGCAGAGCCCCATGCCGGGCATCTCAACCCGGCCGGCACCGTGCATGGCGGCCTTGCCGCGACCTTGCTCGACAGCTGCATGGGACTCGCCATCCGCTCCATGCTGGACAAGGGCTATGCGCAGACAACGCTCGAGTTCAAGATTTCTCTGGTCCGGCCCGTCACGCCGCAGACCGGGCTGGTGAAGGCCGAAGGCAGAGTCATCAGTTGCGGGCGCCGGATCGGTACGGCCGAGGGAACTTTAACGGACAAAGATGGACGCGTTCTCGCGCACGGCACGACAACCTGCTTGATCTTCGAGCACTGACACACAATGCCTCTCGCTGCCGCGCGTCCGCGCCGGGGCATTGATGACCAATTCGAATTTGTTCGGCTGGACGGCGGTAACACGTTCGGACAAGCGGTCAGCAATTGCCGCGCTCGCACATCTCCTCCGCATTGACGCATTCGCGACTCACTGGAGCCGGAATCAAACGTCAAACGGCTCGTCACGATAAGAGCAAAGCAGCGGAGGGATCGATGCCGAGGCCATTGATGTTCTTTGTACCCGCCATTCTCATTCTGCCGCTCGCATCTATCTCGGCGACGGCGCAGACACGCGTTGCCGAGCCTGCGGCCGATGAGTGCAAGGCAAAGCCGGACTCACCCGCGCCCGCCGGCAGCCACTGGTACTACCGCGTCAATCGCACGGATCAGCGGCAGTGCTGGTATCTCGGACCGGAAGGCAGGAAGCTGCGCTCGCAAGCGCGGGAGGACACAGCGCGGACGCCGGCACGCGAGAATCCTCCCGAAATGATGACGCGCACGATGCCTGCACAAATGGAGCCCGCACAAAAGACAGCTGCCGAAGGAGCCCAACAACCGGCGGCGGCCGATTATGTCTGGCCCACGTTCGCGCCCTCGAAAGCTCCTGAGCCGGCGGCGGACCAGCCCCCGCTCACGAGCAATAGCGCTCCACAGACGCAGCCGCCGACAGCCGCCCAGGAAGAATCGGTATGGCCCGTGCTCACCGAAGCGGAGCGTGCCGCACTGCCGGATACGCAATCCACTCCCTGGTCGGCATTTGTCATCGGTGCTCTGGCGCTGCTGTTTGCCGGCGCGATTTTCAAGCTCGCGCGCGGGCATACTCGATCGTATCGCGGCGACCGCTGGCGGATGGCCCGACCGCGCCTGAGTCAGCGCAGGAGGTTTTACGCGAGCCGTGTGGCAGCGCGTCCAAAACAAGGGGCTCGTAGATCCGCGGTGGGAACGCAACACGACGACGCGCTGTTGCGGCCGACGTCAATCGATCCGGCCGAGGCGAGAAGCCTGCACAAGCTCATGCGCGAGCTGGAGCGCACCGCGGCATAACCGGCTGCGGCAAATTACGAGGCGATCAGCTCGGGAATTCCGCGATCATTGCCGCGGACTACCGGCGCTGGTGACCAGAAACAGATGGCCATCGTCGATGGTCACCGGCCGGGCATCTCCGCTTGCCAGGATGCGGCCATTGGCGACCGCACGAGCGGATTGTGGTCGCTAAGGCGCATGCCTAGCCTCAACGGCTATTGCCATCTGTTCCGTTCAAACGAAGGGCGGCTGTCCGATTGAATGACCGACTTTACGAACTCATTATTGATTGTCCCAAGAATGTACTCTCGGTCCTCCGCCATCAAAAAATGTGAACCTTTGCGCACATGGTTGGTGAAGCCGCCGCGGGTGTGCTCGCCCCAGCCGGCGGAGTCTTCGACCGATACCCACGGGTCCAAATCACCGACAAAGCTGCTGATCGGAAAGGAAAACGGCTCAACAGGCCGATACGTGTAATTGTAAGCCATTCCAAACTCGGCGCGGATAGTGGGCATCAATACCTTTCTCAGCTTCGGTATCTCCAACATCTTGTCGGCAGCCGGAGTATCGAATTGACGTACGATATCCGCGAAGACGTCGTCCGTTTGGGCGGTCAGCGGGACCCGAATATCAAAGTCCCGGTGCAGCATCATGTCATATGCCAAGTTGTCCTCAAACTCTCCCATGCGCTTCAACAGATGAGGTGCTCTTACTCCGCAGGCAAACGCGTACTTGATGAAGTGCGCACACGATTCGGGGAGCGCGCGAAGTGTCGCAAACATGGTGAGTCCGCCCAGGCAGTGGCCAAAAAAGGCAGATGGTCTGTCCAGCCAGTCAACCATTTCCGGCAACAGACGCTCGACAAAAATGTTCAAGTCATCGACGGCTGCTTCATTGATACGGGTTCCGCGTCCCGGCGGCTCGACCGCCACCAACTCCACGGCGTCGTCGAGCAATTGCGGCCAAGTCCGAAACGATACAACGCCGCCGCCCGCATAGGGAAAACAGAACAAACGGACTTTGGCAGCCGGATTGGGCCGAGGCGCGATCAACCATTTTCCCATGCTGCGCAACGCGACGTCCGCGGCGGGGAAAGAGCGCGGTGTACCGAACTCTTCTGCACCACCACCATTGCTTTTCGTGGCGGGCGGCGCCTCCTTATTCGTTCTGACAGCCAGGCCAGCATCCGAGTCATTTCCATTTCCGGTAGTAGCAGTCTCGTCGGGCGCTCGACCATTGGTGACTCGTTGCAGCTGCAACCCGCCTTGGTACTGATCTGCCGCAATTCGGACTTCCGCTGGCAAAATCTCCTCGGTCCACACCTCGGACGGGGCCTGTCCATTCTGCGCCGGCGGTCGGATGGTCGGCTCTCTCGCGACAATCGGCGTCGCAACGGGTGCGGACCCAGAAGCGTGATTGCGCTCTGTGGAAAAGCTCGCGCCCAATTCGTGAAGGAGCCCGTCGACGAGCTGGTTTATAGTCGGCCCCTTGATGAGCTCCCGGACGGAAACCGGAATACCGAACTCCTGTTCGAGGCTATTCGACAGAGCTACCGACATCAACGAATCTAGACCCAATTCGTTTAACGGTTGGTCGGGGTCGATCACTTCGGCGAAACCGAGTTTCGCCATGATGTGCTGTTGCAATTTGCTCAGGAGCTGTTGGCGTGCTTGGCCATTCGCTTCCACAGGACGTGCGTCCGGGGGCACCTCCATAGAACGCGAATCCGGAATGACCTTCGCCTGCGCAAATTTCGACGATCCTGAAACCTCATTTCCGTTCAAAAGCTCCGCCAAGAACGACGGCTGGCCCACCTTGTCGGCGTAAGTCGACCAATCGGCGACTGCTACCGCGATCTGGTCCACGTCGCGATGCATCAACTTGTCGAATGCCTGCATTGCGAGATCAGGGGAAACGAATTCTACGCCCAGCGACGACCACATCGCCTCACCGCGAGCGCCGGAAACGGTGGCCAATCCGCCGCCCGACCACGCGCACCAATTGACCGCCGTGGCCGGCGAGCCCGCGGCGCGGCGGTGCGCTGCCAAAGAATCAAGAAAAGCGCTGCTGGCGGTGTAGTTCCCCTGACCGGCAGAGCCTAACAGGCTCAATAAGGAAGATTTCAAGATGAAGAAGTCGAGCTCCAGCGATTTAGTGTGTTCATGTAGAAGCCAGCTTCCATAAACCCTAGGCTCGAACAGGGGTGCGAATCTGTGCCAATCGAGCTGGGCCAATATGCCGTCATCCAAAACGCCAGCCGATTGCACCACACCTTTTAGAGGTGGCAATTCGTTTCTGATCATCTGGATGAGGCGGCGTACGTCTTCATCGCGGCTGATGTCGGCCGCTACCACATGAATTGCCGCGCTGTTGATCTCTGCTGCGCTGAATACTTTTTGTGCGGCTTCGGAGCTCGCGTTTCGACCCGACAGGACAACGTGTTTCGCACCTTTACTTATTAGCCATTTGGTCACACTGTGCCCCAGCATTCCCAAACCACCAGTGACGAGATAGGTGGCATCCCCGCGCACCCGCGGCAGCCGTGCCGGCAGTTCTGCGAGGGATTGCTTGACGAACCTTGCGACATTGCGCTCGCCAGCGGCGGAGATGGCTATCTGGGTTTCACCATCTGGGTTAAGCAACTCCGCTGCCAATAAATCGATGTTTGGCCCCCGCTCACCAATCAGCTGCAGATCGATCAGGCCTCCCCAAATGCCCGGGTATTCGATCGCAACGGTTCGTCCCAAACCCCAGAGCGGCGCCTGAACCGGATCAACATGCTGGCCTTCTGTCGTTTGCGTGTTTGCGGTTACGAACCAAAGGCGTCTACCGGTCGGGTTCGTGGATCGTGTTTCGGCAAGGGCATGCAAGATCGCGAGGGCGCCGCGACACATCATCTCGCTGCCGCTCTTCAATCTTGTCAGAGTTAGACCTTCTATCGGTGGGGCATCCAACGCCCATAGATAAACTACGCCATGGCACGGCAGCGTTTCGCTGGCCGCGAATTGCTCCAGCAATCGGCGAAACTCGTGAGGCTGCCGTTCGTTCACGGTCCACTTTCGGGTACCCTGTTGGCCGAATGCATCACCCCTGTAGACGAGGTGACAATGATGGCCCGTAGCTTCTAGTCTGTTGGCCAACGCCGCACCGACACCTTTTGCGTCGGCGAAAATCATCCAGCTTGCGGGGGCGCGATCCGCCTCAGTGTTGACAGCCCTTCTAACGCTCTTCCTCCAGGCTGCCCGATAAAACAAATCGTCCGTGCCGACTCGAGGCGGTTGCACTTTATCAAGCGGCAACAAGCGTACGGTCAATCCGTCCAGTTCTGCCACCGGCCGCTCTGCTGCATCGTAAACACGAATGTCGACGACCTGCGTATCGTCTTTCTCGACGCTGCGCAGGCGAGTGTGCACCCACGCTTCGTCGATTCCGTCCTGATAGCAGCGAAATCCCCCCACCGAGACCGGCAGGTAGGAGTTACGGCCATCGCTTTTGGCCTTCGCCGCCCCATCAAGTACGAGCGGATAGGCATGCAAGCACGCATCCAGAAACGCGGGGTGCATCGCGTATTGCGTATTTGCCAAGCCGTCCGGAAGCCGCACTTTAGTGAGCGCTTCGTGTTGACCGAAGTGCAATTCCCGCACGCCACGAAAACTCGGCCCATATTCAAGCCCGACATTGGCTAGCCGGTCATACAAATCGGCAACAGGCAGTGTTTGCTGGCAACGGGCCCGGACCTGCTTCGTCGAAAAAGTCGGCGCGGACGCCACCTCTGACTTGCGCAGGGTGCCCGTCATGTGGGTATGCCAAACCTCGGAGTCTTCGGTCGGCGCGCTTAGCAGGCTGAAACTTGCCTTGTCGGACTTCAACGGAGTTACCAGCAGCCGTACGATCCGATCTTCCCCATTGGTGAACGACATGGCCTGGTGATGCATCGCATCATCGAAACTGACTCGCGGCGTCCCGAAATGCATCCGGCCGACGATCGTGGCGGCCTCCAGTTCGGCGGTGGTTGGGAGGACGATGGTTCCCACAACTCTATGATCGGAAAAGTAGCCGGCGTGCTGCACGCCGTAGCGTGTTTCATAACGCACCTCTCCGTTGGTTGAACTTATGCGCTTGCCGACCAACGGATGGATTTGTTCGACCGCGTTCCGAGGTCGTTGAGTATGATTCGCATTGTCGTCGATCCAGTGTCGCTTGCGCTGGAAGGGATAGGTGGGCAACGGTACTCGCCGCCATGAGGCGTCGGCATGTACGGCAGTCCAATTGACCGTGTGGCCGGCGAGATACAGCGCGGCCAGCATTTCGGTTATCGACTCGGCGTCGGACTTTTGACGGTTGAGCGTCGCAATCCAGGCGGCAGACTTGCCCTTTGCCTGGAGGCAGACTTGCGCCATGGGCAGCAGCACAGGATGCGGTCCGATCTCGACAAAGGTCCGGCACTCGAGCCGGGCAAGCGCAAGCATCCCGTCTCCGAACCGCACCCCTTCACGAATGTGCCGGCGCCAATACGATTTGTCGGGCGCGGCCGACATCAATTCGCCGGTGAGGTTGGATATCAGGGGAAGTTTAGGCGCGTTATGCTTGATCTCGCCTGCAACCTCTTCGAGATCATCAAGAATGGGTTCGGTGCGCGGCGAATGAAAAGCGTTGGAAATTCGCAATTGCCGATAGGTGATACCTTGCCGGTCCAGCTCCTCGGTCAGCATTCTCAATGCATCCCGATCACCGGACACAACCGTATTCAGCGGTCCGTTCATTGCGGCAACGGCAATATCGGGAGCGATCTTGCCGATCAGAGGACGCACCGCGGATTCGTCGGCCATGATCGCGACCATGGCCCCGCCGCTCGGCAGTCGGTGCATCAATGCGCCGCGGGCGGTGACCAGTCGCATCGCGTCTTCGAGCGCGATGACATCGGCTGCACAGGCAGCGGTAATTTCTCCCAGGCTGTGCCCGATCACTGCGTCAGGCGCGATGCCCCAGGATTTCAGAAGCTCCGCCAGCGCGTACTCGACCGCAAACAGCGCTGGCTGGGTGTAATCGGTGCGGTTGACCAACGCATCATCGCTGTCCTCGGCAAAAATCACATCGAGCAGGCCGTGCTCGAGATACGGTTGCGCCAAGGCATGGCAACGATCCATGGCATTCCGGAAAACCGAGTGCGTCCGATACAACTGCCCGGCCATTCCGGCCTGCTGGGAACCTTGACCGGAAAACATGAAAGCGATTGGCGCACGACCGGCGGATTTCAGGGTCGACGCATCTTCCCTCGCCGTTCGCAGCCATGCTGCGAGGTGCTGTTTCAGCTCTGCGACCGATCGGGCGGGCACGGCAAAGCGAAATGCAAACTGGCTCCTGCTGACATTGGTGGTGTAGCAAACGTCGCCAATGGGTGCGTCGGCATGATCATTCAGCCAGTTCAGAAACTGCTCGACACGTGCCACCAACGCGTCAGCACTTTTGGCTGAAAGCGTGACCAGAGACGGGAAAAGGTCCGGTGACCGGGTCTCGGTCGTCGCGGACGGCGGCGCCTCCTCGAGCACGGCAAACACGTTCGTGCCGCCGATCCCAAGGCTGTTGAGCCCGGCGCGGCGCGGTGTGTCCGCGAGCGGAAAATCCCGCAGCTTCGTGTTGACGTAAAAGGGCGACGATGCGAAGTCGATGGCAGGATTCGGCGTTTCATAATTGATGCTCGGCGGGATTCGCTTGTGATGCAGCACGAGCGCGGTTTTAATTACGCCGGCAATTCCCGCCGCCTGCTCCGGATGGCCGATATTGGCCTTGACCGAGCCGATCGCGCAGTACTGCTTGCGCTCGGTTTCCTTTCGAAACGCCATGGTCAGCGCTTCGAGTTCCAGCGGATCGCCGACGATCGTGCCAGTCGAGTGGCATTCGACATAGCCGACGCTGTCTGCGCTGACTGCGGCCAGCTCCAGCGCGTCGACCACCGCCTGCGACTGCTGTCCCAGACTCGGGGCGGTGTAGCTGCTCTTGTCTGAACCGTCGTTATTCGCCGCAGTCGCTTTGATGACGGCGAAGATATGGTCGCGATCGGCGACAGCTTGTGCCAAGGGCTTGAGCAACACGGCGCCCACGCCGCTGCCGAAGATCGTTCCCTGGCCAACCGAATCGAAGGGGCGGCAGTGCCCGTCGAGGGAATGAAGATTCCGCTTTTCCGCCAGGTATCCCTCGACTTGCGGGACACGCACCACCGAACCTCCGACCAGCATCATGTCGCACTCGTCGAACCTCAGGTTCTGGCACGCTTGGTGAACCGCCACCAAGGACGAGGAGCACGCCGACTGAATCGTGAAGCTGGGCCCCCTGAGATTGAGCTTGAAGGCAACACGCGTGCTCAAAAAGTCCTTGTCGTTGTTGATGTGCGAAATGCTTGCGGTCTGACCGGGAAGATCCTCATGGTGCAGCTTTGCCAGCAGATAGCTGGTAACGACGCCGCCAGCGGTTGAGAGAACTCCAACCTTCCCGGGGTAAGCCGCCGGGTCATAACCCGCGCTTTCGAACGCCTCCCAGCACACCTCCAGGAACAGGCGCTGCTGCGGGTCCATCAGCGCTGCGTCTTTGGGGGAGTAACCGAAGAACGCGGCGTCGAACGTCTCGACGTCCCGCAACATCGGCGCAGCCTTGACATAACTGGGGTTGGCAATCAAGGACGGGTCGACACCGGCCGCCACAAGTTCTTGATCCGAAAAAAAGGTGATGGACTCGACGCCATCACATAAATTCTTCCAGTACTCGTCGGCTGACGCCGCTCCGGGAAATCGACAGGACATCCCGATGATCGCGATGTCGACGTTACGCCGCGGGATACTCATGGTGACGCAACCTCCGCAAGCACTGGAAGTTAATGCCGGCGCACAAGACGATCAGATTCCACAAATCCCGGTTATGCTTGTCTGGTGTTGGGATGTTTCCCGTTCTTCATTTCTTTTAATATCTCTATGAGATGCGGAATAATCTTTTCTTGAATCTCGACGACATCAATCACGCCCTCAGTCAATTTTTTCAATATTTGCGTGAGTTCATGTTTCAGCTCTCTTTCCAAATCGTCATCAACGCGGCCTCTCAGTTTTCGCGCCGGATCCAAGATCATCATCAGAGCATGAAGCTCAAACGACAGGAGATTGGCGAGCGCCCTGATATGCTCGTCCTGATGTGTTTCCAGGCTTGTTTTGATTGTCTGCAGTATGTCGCGTTGGAAGGATAACAAGGGCAGCGCCAACAAAATCAAATTCCTCAACAGGCCGCCTTCGCGATGTTGAGGGGGACGTGGGTGAGTGTCCTTGTCCTTCGGCATCTGAGCGACCTCCGTCCTGTGCGCAGAAGGCCTCGAGGTGATGCCGCACGGTCGGGCCCGAAAGCCGATATGGCGCTGCGGCCCGGCGCGTCGCTCACCGGGGGCTGCGTCGGGTTGCGGCCGCGGACGCTACCGCACCTCGCTCGTCTGAAGCCCCCGAAGCGCTTGCCTGCGCAGATCGTGTGGCGCGGGCCGTCTGCCGCTGCGGCAACCGGCTCGCCTTACGGCAGGATAGCCATCATCCGCTGTAGAGTAAACCGCGAGGTCCGTCCCGCGCCCGCAAGCTTCGACATCGATAGCGAGACGCTATGGGCGTATCCGCGTCGAGTCGCGCGCTCGAGGCCGTTCGTCAGGCACGAAGCTTGCCCAGGTGGATGACATTGCACGCACTGAAAGATCAAACATGCACAGCTAGCGAATGCCTCCCCTACTCAGGCATTTTTCAACCTTGCTTTGGCTCTGACCAGATCCATGGTGTCAAAACCCTCGGTAAAAGATCTGTAGATCTCGCCGAGACGCGGGCGATACTTGTCGGCGTCTTGTCTCAGCTCGTACAGGTCATAGCTGCTCAGGCAAAGTCTAAGTTCGAGAGATTTGGCTTTCTGTTCGCGCGCGACCTCGAGGCCTTTGCAAAAACAACGCTCCGCCTGATCCAGATCTCGGCGTGACCGCAGGTGTGCTTCTCCAAGCAAACGATATATTTCAGCCGCGTAAAAGCGTTCGGAGTTCTCTTCATCGAGCCGCAATTGCGCCTGGTTCAAAAAATCGAACGCTTGCCCATAACGTTCATTCTTTATGCATGCATCCGCCAGCAATCCCAAAGTGTACGACTCATACAATAGGGCGCCGGTGGCCCGCTCCTTTTCCAACCCTGCTTGAATCTCCGCAATACCTTTCTCAAACTCGCCTTGCTGCGCATTTGCCCATCCGCGCAGAATCAACGCCATCGCTAGATAGTGCACAAACTCATGCTCTTCGCAGAGTGCGATTGCCGCGTCAGCCTGCCCTGCGACGACGGCGGCCTCACCGCGAAACTGATGAATCCGGAGGGTTATCGTTCGTGCCATTGCCTCGCTGAACGGATGTTGAGATCTATCTGCATAAAGGCGGGCCTCCCCGCAAATCTGCAGCGCCCGATCGGGATAGCCGAGCAACCACAGTGCCATGCTGTCATATAGCCGCACATGAACTCGCGGGTCTTGCGCCGACAGGTCAAGATACGTTGCGGCGTCGCTGTCCTCACACATGCTAATGCTGCGTTCCAGCTCCGCGTGGGCGGCGGCAAATTTCCCGTGTGCAAATAAGGTAAATCCCAGCGCTTCGTGGGCGAGAACCTTATAGACCGAATCCTCTACATTCTCGGCTGCACTCAGCAAACGTTCGGCCAGGGTTTGCGCTTCGCCAAGCGCGCCACGAACGAAATCCCAGGTCCACAAACCAAACACCGCCGGAAAGGTATGTTCGTCAAATCCGCTCTCCTTGCACAGCTGGAGTGCCCGCGTATACGCCTGCTTCACGCTGTCAATGCTCCAGCCCTTAGTCGCCCGCAGGGAGTTGCCGAGCGATGTTTGCAACAGCAACTCCGACTTATTGCGTAGCGTCGGGTCGTCGATATTGGGAAGGAGCTGCAAACCGCGAGCAAGATGGTTTAGGGCCTCGGCATTGGCCGAACGTCGGGCTGCCTGCTGTCCAGCCTTGAGCCAGTAATCACTGGCGCGCTCAACTAGACCGGCTTCCGTGAAGTGGTGCGCTACGATTTCCGGCTGGCTCGCCACGACATCGGGAAATCGCTCCTCGAGAGTGCGGGCAATCCGTCCGTGCAACTGATGCCGGCGGCTCTTGAGCAGGCTTTGATAGGCGACGTCTTGCACCAGCGCATGCTTGAAGCTGTAGACGTCCTCCGGCGGCTCGCCGCGGCGGAACACGAGCTCCGCGTCCTCGAGCTGGGCAAGTGCCTCCTTCAATGCGGCCTCGTCGCGTCCGACCAACGCGCGCACCAGGGGATAGGAGAACTCACGCCCGATGGCGGCGCCGATTTGGGCGATCTCCCTCACCGGCGCCAGGCGGTCGAGACGCGCCATCAAAGAGTCCTGAAGTGTCTCGGGAATGGCGAGCGGCGGCAGAGGCCCGTCGAGCCGATAGCCCTCGCCGTCTTCGACCAGGATGCCCGCTTCCAGCACTGCCTTGGTCAGTTCTTCGACGAACAGCGGGTTCCCGTCGGTCTTGGCGACGATCTGTGCCATCACTTCGGCGGGCAGCACGCGTCCGCCCGTCACCTGCGCGACTATGCTTTCAACATCGTTGCGGTCGAGACGGGCGAGCGTCAGGATGGCCACGTTGGGCAGACCAACCCAGGGCGGCTCGAACTCCGATCGGAAGGTGAACAGTGCAAGGACCGGCAGTCGGCGCACCCGCTCGACGGTGAGATTGAGTAGCTCGAGGGAGGTGGCATCCGCCCAATGTAGGTCTTCGAACAAGAGCAGGATCGGTTCTCGGCGGGCGAGGCCTTCGAATTGATCGAGCAGTGCCGCCAACGTCCGGCGCCGCTGCTGCGCGGGGCTGAGCGCCAGCGGCGCATATCGTTCGCCGAACGGAATCGACAGCAGCGCAGCCAAAAGCGGTGCTACGGCTGGAACCCGCGGTGCGCTCATGGCCAGCACCGCTTCCAACTTGTCGAGGCGTTGCTCGGACGTGTCGCCTGCCTTGAACCCCGCCGCTCGCTCCAATTGGGTGATGAACGGATGGAGGGCGCTGTTGGTGTGGTAAGGCGAGCATTGGTGACGCAAGCGTGTGTGCCGTGTGCCGGCGATGCGCTCGGCGAAAGCCGCGGCAAGGCGGGACTTGCCGATCCCCGGCTCGCCCGAGATCAGCACGATCTGCCCTTCACCGTTCCAGGCGCGACGTTGGCGTTCCAGCAGAAAATCGATCTCGCCCGCGCGGCCGATGAGATCGGGGAGACCAGTCACGTGACCCGCCTCGAAGCGGCTCTCGGAGTCGGATACGCACTCGACCGCCCAGGCTGCGACCGGCTCGGCAATCCCCTTGACCT